>JAEUTR010000233.1 GCA_016787365.1 Bacteroidia bacterium | reverse complement strand
CAACATTTACCAGATAATTAGGGATATTAGAGTTTTTTAAAATTGATGTAATTTCTTCCAGTACTGGTTTAAAATCAGTTTTTATATCAGCCGAACCGGCATCATATAATGCAGAATTGGCAAGTTCTATTTTTACTCCGTTTTCAGTAATACTTATTTTTGCCTGATGACTCAGGCTGCTTTTTTCAAAAACTGTTTGTATTCTTTTTTTGATTGCTTCGAAAAGCGGATTTTTTCTGGAACCTTTTTCTACAATACTTTCACCACTTTTTTTCAAAAGTCCTATACTTATTGCTTTTTGTATTTCTTCCATCTTTTTTGTATCAATTTTGGAAATTGAGTAAAGAAACACAAACATAGTTAATAATAAAGTAATTACATCTGAATAAGTAACCATCCAGCCTTCCGATTCTTCATCTCCTGATCTTCTTTTTTTTGCAAAAATATTATCCTGATCAAATTTTTCTTCCTGTGAAGGCAGATTTTTTTTAATACGCGCTTCTCTTTCGGCCAGTTCTTTTTGTTTACGTAAAATTTCCTGCTGTCTTCTAACTATTTCCGACTGTTGAAAAGTTAGATCCCTTTGTGCTTTTTTTACATCATCTTTGGCTTTATTTACAAATTCAGGGATTTTTTTATCTTTTAATAATTTTTTTTCTTCCAGGTCTCTTTCTTTTCTCTGAATTTCTTCCTGAATTTTTCTCTCGGCTTCGGCTGTTTTTAAATCAAGTTCTTTTTGTTTTAATTCAATTGTTTTTTCTTTTTGTTTAAATTTTTCTTCCAGTTCGCGTTCTACTTCTATTTTTTTTCTTTCTAACTCTTTCTGTTTAAGCTCAAGATCTCTTTCGTGCTTATCAATTTCTGCTTTAATTTTTTGATTAATCTGAAACGCCTGCTTTTCAATATCCTGTTCTTTTTTAAACAAATTATTTTGTTGTTCAGATAAATCGCGCTGTAGTTTATTTAATTCATTTTGTTTTTCTATTAATTCGTTCTGGGGATTTGCTATTTCCTGCTGAACTCTTTGGCGGGTAAGTGTTTCAACTTTTGTTTGAATAAAACGGTTAATTTCATCTTTATTTGCAAACAGATCGTTCATTTATATCCTTAATTTTCCCTGTTCGATACTGAAAAATGATAGGACGAATCCATAAAACTATTCAGCATATCCTGAATAAGTATAGAATCTTTATTTTCCCCGAGCAAAACAAATCCTTCGGTTACAAGTAAATTCCTGAGTCTTAATGTTTCCTGTTTTTGTTTCGCTTTTTCAGCAGCAGGTTTAAAGAATAAATTCGCTATAAATACTCCATATAATGTTGTAATAAGAGCAAATGCCAGTCCCTGCCCCAATCCTTTGGGATCTCCTTCAAGCTGATCAAGCATTATAATTAATCCAATAACTGTTCCCAGCATTCCAAATCCAGGTGCAAAATCTGCCATTTTTTTTAGTACATACGACCCTATTATATTTCGTTCATATGTTGTCTCTGTAAAATTTGTTAACATTTTTCTAAGTTCATCACCTCTATATCCGGTAATAATTAATTCGCCACCATACTTAATAAATGGATCACTAATTTTTACTCTTGCTAGTTCTTTTTCCAGTCCCTGAAGTCCTTCAAGTTTTATTATTCTTGCCCAGGCAATTATATTTTTAACTTCTTTATAAAGCGTTTCGGGATTAATTTTTTGAGGTGCAAAAATACCGGCAAATTCCTTTAATGCAAACTTGACATCTTCAAACTTAAATGAAATAAAAGTTGCAGCAATTGTTCCGCCAAGAACCATTAACAAACTTGGAAGATGTAGAAACATTAAATAGTTGTTTGTGCTCGAAACTATTGAATAAACAAATAATGCAATTCCCAGAGAAATGCCAACCAGAGTATCTTTTGAAAGAGAGTTCATCGTTTTTTCATTGTTTTTTTTATTAAACTATCTAAGTATTCTAAAAGAATTAATAAAAGTAAAGTACATTTTTATTTAATCTGGAATTGTATCATCGGAATTTATTAGAAAATATG
>JAEUTR010000061.1 GCA_016787365.1 Bacteroidia bacterium | reverse complement strand
TAGAGTCGGGAAAAAGAATAATAATCCAAATGTGAAATTAATATTGAAAATAAAGTCATACCAGTTATGCGTTGTGTCTTGGACTGAAACAAATATGTCGTTTAAGTAAGCTTTTTTGGGAGCAGTTAGTATTGATAGTATTATTGTCGATACTATATATGATGTCGAAACAAAAATTGCTTCTCTGTAGATTTCTTTTTTCGTCATTTTATGTGTCTAGGCATTGGCACTAACGTATTGCGGCTACAACTTGCGCTTTTTGAAACCGTTGTCTACCAAAACGGTTAAATAAAGATACTACGTTTCTAGGCATTTGCAAAATGAAAATGTCTTTCGCGGAGCGACCTTGAATTTGCAAATGCTTTGATGTCGCCCGCATAAGTTTTAGGTGCGGTTACCAGCTGTACTTATTTAAATAAATTTGTTATTCTAGTCCACATTGTTGAGTCAGAAGATGTATTGTTTTCTTTTTGTTCTTTTGTTCCAGAAGTCTGTTTAAATTCAACGAATTCAAATTCTCCATTACAGGAGTCTACATTATAGTTTTTATTAAATGCTACTTCTGATTGTGGAATTAGAGTTTTATAAATAATCTTTTCTTTGCACGGAACGTGCTCCCATCTATTTAAAAAACTTGAAAACCTCATTCCACCTCCAGTCATTAGCCAAACACAATGAGATTTACTTTCCATTATTTTAGAGTATTTCTCAATTGATATTTTGAAAAAGTCAAATGGCTTTTCAATTACAGAGTATTCGGAGGTTAGAGATTCTGTGTCGAGATGTTCAATTCTAAATTTTTGTCCCCATTCCTCTATTGTCCATAGCTTATTATCATATCCAAATCTTGCTTGAGATATGTAATTTTCGTTGTTTTTATATTTGAATTTTACTTTTAATGTTGCTAGGTCAATTAGTTTGGAATCGTTTTGACCATTAATTAAACAATATTTACTTTCATTGTCAAACTCGTTACCTATCATAAAAAACGAATCAAATTCAGCTGTTTCGCCAGTTTCAAGATTGGTTATTTCTATTCCATTTTTTGTAGGCAATGCTAAAAATTTCTTATTTTTTGATGTTATTTCAAAATAGGACGGATCGCAAGTTTCATTAGATTTTATAAGTTTCTGATTTTTGAATACTTTAACACTTCTAATATATAATGCCATTCTTATTTCTTCAGGGTCAGTAAATTCAATTTTGTAGTTGTCAACACCAAATGTGAATTCAGTTTCCTTTGGAAATTTTATTATTTCAAATTTATCAGGTTCTATTTGTGTTACTGTCATAATATTACCGCTAACTTACTTATACCCGCTACAAACATTCGGTTATTTCCCATATAGTGTATGCTTGCCGAATGTTTATAGTGTATATTCAAAGATATAAATCATTGATAAATAAAAAAGGGCTTGTTTCTAATTTTAGGCAAAATTCCTTTTTAAATTATTCAAATACCAAACTCACGGAATTCATCATAAAGCTCAATACGTTGTATTCCGGTATCTACCTTGAGTGGAAGTGCAGCCAATTGAATAAAAATGGTAGTCAATCACCTAAAATAACTGTTGTTTTTAAGCTACTATAATGCCAGTCCCCTAATTGTTTTAGTTTAATCTGTTGTTAATGGATACTCGTCTTAAATTATTTTGTGAGTTCGATTATTTAGCTATATTTGGTAGTCTATTGAGGTGCTAAATTGGTTTAACATTTAAAATAGTTTGTATATCAAATGAGTAGTCCTGAGATAAAAAAAGTAGGTATTGCCTTACAAGGTGGAGGCGCACATGGTGCTTTTACCTGGGGGGTTTTAGATAGATTATTGGAAGCTGAACATATTGTGGCGGATGCCATGTGCGGAACAAGTGCGGGTGCAGTTAATGCGGTTGTTTGCGCTTATGGATTACACGTAGGCGGCCCAAAAAAAGCAAAGGAATTGTTGGAAACGCTTTGGCGCAAAGTGGCTCAGGCCGGTAGCTTTTTTCAGCCAAGTACCTTTGATAAATTATTTAGCGACGGAGATATACATAATTCGCCGGGTTATATGTTATTTAATAACATGACGCAATACATGTCGCCCTATAATTTTAATCCTTTAAACTATAATCCGTTAAGGGATATTTTAACGGATTTGATTGATTTTAAAGAATTGCATTTATACAACAAAAAGAAACTGTTTATTTGTGCTACTAATGTAAAAACCAACAGGGCCAGAATATTTACAAATAAGGATATTACAGTTGATGCGGTTTTAGCTTCGGCATGTTTACCTCAATTATTTCAGGCCGTACAAATTGACGGGGAATATTACTGGGATGGTGGATATATGGGAAATCCGCCTATTTTTCCGCTCATTACCAATACCAATTTGCATGATATTGTGTTAATTAAAATTAACTCTATTAATATTAGTTCGGTACCAACAAGTGCAAGGGATATTGCCGACAGGGTAAATGAAATATCGTTTAACAGTAGTTTAATTAATGAAATGAAGTTAATTCATTACAGAAACGAGTTATTAAGAAACGGAATTTTAAAAACGGACGATAAGGCTAATAGAGAGATTTTTGTACATACTATTTCCGGATACGACGCATTGAGCCAATTAAGTTACAGCAGTAAAATGAACACTTCCTGGGACTTTTTATTGAGTTTAAAAGAGCGTGGGCGTCAAACGGCTTCAAAATGGCTAGATTCTGATTACAAACAAGTCGGAATAAAATCTACCTTTGATGTGGAAGAACATTTCTTCGAAAAATTTTAAGTTTTTATTTTCTGCTTTTAATGATTAAACATAAACATACTTTTTGTGGAGGTATTCTTCTGTTTATCATGTTTGTGTGTTTTGGTTTAAGCGCTCAGGTAAAATACCCTTCGGATAGTAGTTTCATACAAACGGTTTCGCATGCCGATAAATACAATTTCAGGGAATTTCGTTACTCTAAAATTGATACGTCTATTACCGATTTTCAAAATTATTATCCACGAAATAGTAACGGACATATGGGATTGCCCTCGGCTCCTATGTATATCAGGTATCAACCAAAGTCGCTGGGATTTAATATGCAAACGGCACCTTTTCAAAATGATATGATTGATGCGGATCAGATTAAGTATTATCAAACAAAAGGTCCGTATGCCAGTTTAACAGGTATTGCGGGGAGTAAGCAGGAACAGATGTTTAAACTATTGTTTTCAAATACCTTTAAAAATAAATTAAATTTAACCTTAGCATTTAACAGATATAGTGGTATTGGTTTTTATACCAAGCAGCAAAGCTTCACAAATAATTTTTATACTTCTTCTAATTACGTTGCTAAATCGGGTAGGGCAGGGTATTATGCTTATTTTTTATTTAATAAAGTGAAATATCAGGAAAACGGAGGGATATCAAATGATTCGTTATTTTTGGAAGACATCACTGTAAATAAATTATTGTTACCTGTTAATTTAAATAATGCTAAAAGAGAATACAGAACTACTTCGTTTGATTTTAATCCATGGTTCAGATTAAATAAAACCGAAGACAGTTCTACTGTTTTGTCGCACGTGATCGATTACCAGTTGAACTACTCGGGCTCTTTTACCAAGTACACCGATTTGAATATAGCTTCAGAAGGTTTTTACAAGGTGTTTTATTTAGATACCGTATCTACAAAAGATTCAACACATTGGAGAACTATTAATAACGGATTAAATTATACTTTAAAAATTAATCCTATCCATGCTAAATTAAAACTGGGGATTAAAAACGAATTGAATCAGGTGTATCAATATCTCGATTCATCTTTTATAAATAACAGTGTTAATGCGGGATTATATGTATCTAAAAATAAATACAATGGTTTTGTAAAAGCTAATTATATTTTTGAAGGAAGTAATACAAATGATTATTCGGTAGAATTTTGTAATGAGTATATTCAAAATATTGCAAACATTCCTTTTGTATTAAACTTAAATGCAGGTATTGAAAAGCGTCATCCGGATTTTATATTTAACACTTGGTTATCTAATCATTACTCGTGGAGAAATCAGTTTTCGCCAACAGATAAGTTTCAGTCCACGTTTAGCATCGCTACATTAGATAACAGATTTGATGCAGGTGTTGTTTACCAATCCATTCATAATTTAATTTATTTTAATGAGTTGGCTGTTCCCGAACAAACGCCGGTGGGCATTCAAAATGTATCGGCTTTTATTCATAAAGAATTTTTATTATTTAAACATTTAGGAATTAATGCCCGATATAACTATCAAAGTTCTTCCTACCAATCTATCGTCAGTATTCCTAATCATGTGCTTAATGGTGCTTTGTATTATCAGGGAAATTTATTTAAACGTGCCTTGCAAATACAGATAGGATTTAATGCGCAGTATTTCAGCGAATTTTATGGTTATGCCTATATGCCTGCAACCAATCAGTATTATGTGCAAACTACTAAAACAGTAGGAAATTATCCTTTCGTGGATTTCTTTTTAAATGCCCGTATTAAGCCGGTACGAATCTTTGTAAAGATTGACCATGTTACACAGGGTATGTTGGGTAATAACTACTCTTTAACTCCCGGTTATCTGCAAAACGACCGAGCGTTTAAATTTGGATTAAACTGGTTGTTTTTTGATTAATAAAATTACCGGTGTTTTAATATTAAAACAGAAGGAACCTGAGTTAACCAATCCGGTTTATTTTCTACAAAATACCTCCAGGTATCAATACTTATTAATAGTAAATCCATGGATTGTAAAAATGGTTCACTGATTTTGTCCTGACCATATAATGCAATATGATTAGGGGCTTGTTGTTCAATGGCTCTTATGCTTTCTTTAAACTCTACATTTTGTTTGATATGATTATTGTAATTAATAATCACTACCCTTGACTCATTATTATGAATCATTTTTTGTGCATAGGAGATTAAAAATTCATCTTCGTTTGATAAAATTAAAATGACTACATCATCTACTTTTTTTAATCCTTTATCAGCAAAAATACCCAACTCCATTTTAGTAGAACGTATAATGGCATTGGTTCTGTCGTCAAACCCATTGTCCAATATCTTTTCGGCACCGGTTAATGTGTGATACAACTTTTCGGGATTAATAATTTTAGTAGTAATACCCAGTAGCTTTCCTAAAAAACTTCCTTCATACATGGATTTTCCCATACCTACAATCAGTAAATCATAATCTCCCTGATTGGAAGTGTCGATGATTTCTTTTTCAAAATCCAGAGTTGGTTTAAAAAATGTATGAAGCGTTAAATTATATTTATTAGCCTCGCGTTTAATAGGTTTAAAACTTTCTTTCTCAACTTCTCTTATGTTATACTGATGCAATTCATTACTCGGCTCTAAATGCAATGCGCTTACAGAAGCATTATTACTGGTTTTCCCTACTAAGCTGTTTACTAAACGCACCATGCTTTTGCCACGTTCCGAATCGCCGAATGAAAATAATATTTTATATTTCTGTTGACTTTGAATACTGTCTAAGTATTCATTTGATTTTTTATCAGGCATGATAAAATCAATAAAATCTAATGCAGGCCCGGTCATAAAGGTTGTAACTAGTGCCATAATTACCAACATGGTGAAAATTGCAGGAGGCAATATTCCCAAATCAAATCCTATATTCAATACAATCAGTTCCATTAAACCCCTTGTATTCATTAAAGCGCCAATCATCAAACTGTCTTTCCATCCCTGACCAACAAACCTGGCAGCTATTGCACTTCCTAAAAATTTTCCGGCAACAGCAATGCTAATGATTAAGGCACATGTTCCCCATAAATTAATATCATTTAATAAACCAATTTGGGTTCTTAAACCTGTAAATACAAAAAACAACGGCAGTAACAATACTAAGGAAACATCTTCTACTTTCTCAATAAATACATTTCTGAAATATAAATTTTGAGGCATGATTACTCCTGCCATAAATGCTCCAAATAATGCATGTATACCTATAATCTCTGTTAAATAAGATGATATTAACAGTGTTACGAAAAAAATTGCTACTACAGGTTTACTTAATGTATCCTGATGAGAATAAATATCTCCTAAACGTTTTAAAAAGGGTTGTACAACTTTTAACATTAATAGCACATAACCAACGGCCATTAAAATAATATAAAAGGCACTTATAACAGAACCTGCTTTTACAATAGCAATAACGGCAGCTAAAATACACCATGCGGAAATATCATCGGCTGCTGCACAGGTAATAACAATAGCACCTATGCGTGTTTTGGTGAGTTGCCTTTCCTGAACAATACGTGCCAAAACAGGAAAAGCGGTAATGCTCATGGATATGCCAATGAATAAAGAGAATGATAAAAAATTAATGTTATCAGGAGCATATGTTTGATAGATAATATAGGCTAATCCCATACCTAATGCAAATGGAAAAATAATGCTGGCGTGACTTATGATAATAGCTTCGTGTGCCTTTTTTTGTAATGTTTTTAAGTCAAGTTCCATTCCTACAATAAACATAAAGAGAATCAATCCTATCTGACTAATGAACTGAAGATTTGGTAGAGATGTTTTAGGAAACAGGAATAACGAAAATTCAGGAAAGAAAAGCCCGATAAAAGAAGGGCCGAGAAATATACCGGCAATGATTTCTCCTATAACGGTTGGCTGTCCGATTTTTTTGAATAAAAAACCAAACACGCGCGCCGTGATAATGATGGTAATGATTTGTAAAATCAATATTGCCAGAGGATGTGTGATATTATGATGCAAGGTGTCTTTTATCTGAACCCAGCTATTTGAGTTGACCACCTGTTCTGTTTTTATAACTTTGTTGATTTCCAAAGGCTCTCCTTTTTTTACAATAAAATACATAAGGAATGCAAAGCCACTAATAGTGAGAATGTAAAATAGAGCGTCTTTAAGATTTTTCATTGTTACAGTATTGACAGTATAAAAATACTTTCAATTAAATGTAATTCAGAACTTTGAAATAAAGAATGTAACAAGAACTGTAAATTATGTAATAAGATGTCAGGCTTTGATTTTCTGCTTGAAATCATCTCTAAATACCTCGCTTAATGTGCTTATAACGAGGCTTCCGTTTTTTAAACGGATGTTAGTTTTTATCTCATCCGAGGTAAAATGAACGACTGCTTTTAAGGCAATAATTTCTTTTTTATTGATTCTACAAAATTTAGGAGTTGGTAGTGTGGATAATATTTGC
>JAEUTR010000711.1 GCA_016787365.1 Bacteroidia bacterium | reverse complement strand
TTGCATTATCATTTTTATCTTTATCTTTTCGAATATCTATTGCCGGTTCATACACCCACACGCCTTTTTTCATAGATAAAGCATCGAAACTTCCATCGGGACCATAATACTGAAATTGATTTTCAAGAGTAGGATCAGGAGTATTAGGTGCTAAATGACTAAAAATGATTTGTTTTCTGGAAGGATTATATTTCAGGGACATAGATACTTCACTCGCATATTGAAACATAATACGTTTAGCAAATTTTCCGGGATATTTAAAAACGTCTTTTCCAAAAACAGGTGTTCCGTCCTCCTTAAAGGTGAGTATATCAATAAATTTTCGCTGAACCAGTTTTTCATTTCCATCCCAAGCTATTAAAGTATAAAAATCATCATCTGATTTAACAACATCTACATACAACATTCCAAACCATTTACTGGGATCTGATACATAGTTTTCGGGGGTTTTTACAGTTGCAGATTTATCTAAAAGCGGAAATACGTCGTATTGAGTAGTTTTTTCTTTTTTAAACAATCCTTTTTTTGAAATTTTAGTGGTATTCACTTGAATGTAGCCAAAATACACATAAGTCTGGTCTTCTTTACGCATATCCCAGGTAATGATTCTGAATTTTTTATCAGGAGACATTAATAAAGATACATCCTTTTTCAAACTATCAAAAGGATATTGCATAGACTTTTCGTCTTTTAAAATAGATGTCCAAAGAGCTAAAAATTGTTTATTAGATTCGAAACGGTTAGACTCTTTTTTACTATAAAATACACGCTGAGAAATATGCTTTAAAGAATCTTCTAATTCAGCATAATATTTCATGTCAACTTCCGACAATTGAGCAAAACTCAATTGACTAACAAGTAATGTGCAAATAAAAAGAAAAAAGTTTCGCATTGCTCTATAACTTAATTATGACTGGAAAGTTACAGAAAAAAAATCAGCTTAGACCTTCAAGGTTTTAAAAACATTGAAGGTCCTGCTATAAGAAATGTTAATTATACCAAATTACCGTACAACTTCATGCGTTGTTCTTTCACACTTTCATTTTCTAAATACTCGTCATAAGTCATTTTTTTATCAATAATGCCATTTGGCGTTAATTCGATAATACGATTAGCTACGGTTTGCATTAACTCGTGATCATGACTCGTTAATAAAACAACTCCTGTATAATCTTTTAAGGCATCGTTATAAGCAATAATACTTTCCAAATCCAAGTGATTGGTTGGTTCATCTAATATCAACATATTAGGATTTACTTGCATCATACGACTTGTCATACAACGCACTTTTTCTCCACCTGATAATACAGAACATTTTTTCATCACCTCTTCTCCACTGAACAACATTTTTCCCAGGAAACCACGCACGTAACTTTCATCTTTATTAGATGAGTATTGACGTAACCAATCCATTAAATTCATATCGCCCGTAAAATACTTAGCATTATCATTTGGCAAATAGGCCTTATGAATAGTTGTTCCAAATTTATATTCTCCGCTATCAGCTGTATCTTCTTCGTTAATGATATCAAATAAAGCCGTAATTGCTAAATGATTTTTTGCAATGAAAGCAATTTTGTCTCCTTTGGAAACATTAATATTTACATTTTTAAACAAAATCCCATCGGCATTTGATTTGGATAAATTTTCGATATGTAAAATTTGGTCGCCTGCTTCACGTTCTTGTTTAAAAATAATACCAGGGTATTTACGAGTACTTGCAGGAATTTCATCAATTACTAACTTATCTAATAATTTTTTACGAGACGTTGCTTGACTTGATTTACTGGCATTAGCACTAAATCGACGAACGAAATCCTGTAACTCAGTACGTTTATCTTCCATCTTTTTATTAGCATCGCTACGTTGTTTTAATGCTAACTGACTCATTTGATACCAGAAACTATAGTTACCGGTATATGTTTTTAATTTATTATAATCGATATCACAAGTATGCGTACAAACCGCATCTAAAAAATGTCGATCGTGACTAATTACAACAACTGTATTTTCAAAATCTGCTAAATAGTTTTCTAACCAAGAAATCGTTTCAACATCCAAATCATTGGTAGGCTCATCTAATAATAAAATATCAGGGTTGCCAAAAATAGCTTGCGTTAATAAGATTTTTACTTTGTCTTTACCTGTTAAATCTTTCATCATTTTATAATGAGATTCAACTGGGATACCAACGTTAGTTAACAACGTAGCGGCATCACTTTCTGCATTCCAGCCATTCATTTCACCAAACTCAGCTTCTAATTCAGCGGCTTTGTTTCCATCTGCTTCACTAAAATCAGGCTTTGCATAAATGGCATCTTTTTCTTTCATGATGTCATACAAACGACGGTTCCCCATCATAACAGTATCCAATACGGTATATTCATCAAACTCAAAGTGATTTTGTTTTAATACACTCATACGCATACCCGGCAAAATATTTACCTGACCTTTGTTAGGTTCAATTTCACCAGATAAAATTTTCATGAAGGTTGATTTACCAGCACCATTAGCACCAATTAAACCATAACAGTTACCCGGAGTAAATTTTACATTTACCTCATCAAATAAAATACGTTTGCCATACTGCAAACTCACATTAGAAACAGAAATCATCTCTTAAAAAATTAGGCGGCAAAGATACAAAAAAGATTAAAGATAAAAGACTCAAGATTAAAGACAATTATCTTCAAAACTCAAGCTTTGTCCATTTTGTGAGAAAATTCGATAACTGTTGTTAAATTACTGAATCTTTCATCTTTAATCTTTCATCTTTAATCTAAAAAAAGGTAATTTCGTGCATCTAAAAATTAACACTATGCCAAAAGGAATTTATAAAGTGCCAACAGCGGTTAACGAACCTATAAAAAGCTATGCAGCAGGAAGTGCTGAACGTAAGGAATTACAAGCGATGCTTAAAGAATTACGCAGCAAAGAATTAGATATTCCTATGTACATTGGAGGTAAAGAAGTACGTAGCGAAAACAAATCTCGTTTAGCTCCTCCACACGATCATAAACACACTTTAGGACATTTTCATAAAAGTGATAAAACCCATGTTACTCAAGCTATTGATGCAGCATTAGAAGCTAAAGAAAAATGGGCTAATCTTAGCTGGGAACATAGAGCAAGTATCTTTTTAAAAGCTGCTGAATTAATTGCGGGACCATACCGTGCTAAATTAAATGCAGCAACCATGTTAGGTCAAAGTAAAAATGCATTTCAAGCAGAAATTGATAGTGCTTGCGAAATCATTGACTTTTTAAGATTCAATGTACAGTACATGACGGAAATTTATGCTGATCAACCAATTTCTTCTCCAGGTGTTTGGAACCGTTTAGAGTGGAGACCTTTAGAAGGATTCATCTACGCTTTAACACCGTTTAACTTTACCGCAATTGCAGGTAATTTACCAACAAGTTGTGCCATGATGGGTAACGTGGTTGTTTGGAAACCAAGTAATACTCAAGTATACAGCGCTAATGTTTTAATGGAGATTTTTCAAAAAGCAGGCGTGCCTGATGGCGTGATTAATTTAATTTATCCAAGTGGGCCGGATGCAGCTGACGTGGTATTTAATCACAAAGACTTTGCTGGTATTCACTTTACAGGAAGTACAGAAGTTTTCCAAAACATCTGGAAAACGATCGGAAACAATATTCACAAATACCGTTCTTATCCTCGTATTGTTGGTGAAACAGGAGGAAAAGATTTTATTATGGCGCACAAATCGGCTGAAGCTAAATCATTAGCAGTAGCAATTTCTCGTGGTGCATTTGAATACCAAGGACAAAAATGTTCGGCAGCTTCTCGTGCATACATTCCAAACAACTTATGGAATGAAGTAAAAGGCTACGTGTTAGCGGATTTAAAGGACATGAAAATGGGTCCAACAGAAGATTTCACAAACTTTATTAATGCGGTGATTGATGAAAAAAGCTTTGATAAATTAGCTAAATACATTGATGCTGCTAAAAAAGATAGTAATGTAGAAGTAATTGCTGGTGGAAACTACGATAAATCAAAAGGTTATTTTATTGAACCAACTATTATTGTAGCTAAAGATCCTAAGTACGTGACCATGTGTGAAGAATTATTTGGACCAGTATTAACTATTTTTGTTTATGACGGAGATAAGTTTGAAGAGACTTTAGACTTAGTGGATTCAACTTCTATTTATGCTTTAACAGGTGCTATTTTAGGACAAGACCGTTATGCTTTAGAATTAGCAACTAAGAAATTAAGCAACGCAGCCGGTAATTTTTACATTAATGATAAATGTACTGGTGCCGTTGTGGGTCAGCAGCCATTTGGTGGTGCTCGCGGAAGCGGAACTAATGATAAAGCTGGCGCAAAAATAAATTTATTACGTTGGGTTTCTCCAAGAACAATTAAAGAAACATTTACTCCTCCTACGGATTATAAATATCCATTTTTACAAGCCGATTAATATTTGTATAATCACACTAAAAATCCTCCAAAATTTGGAGGATTTTTTTATTGGCTTGTACTTTATTTTTCAATAACGTATATTTATCATATAAAAAATAATGTATATTATTAAATAAACAGTTTTTTGGACAGTCTCAAAATAATTTTTGATAATTTCAGTTTAGAACTTCATGATAATGAATATTATGAAGTTACAGTATTTGATGATAAAGAGTTTAAAGTTGAAGATTTAAAAAAGTTAGTTGATGTTCAAAAAACATTAGGAGAATTAAGATTACCTGTGCTTGTGATTTGTTCTGAAAGTGCTCTAACGGACTCTGACCTTTTAAGAACATTATCCAAAAATGCAAACAATCCTTTTTCCAAAGCAGATGCCTTTGTTATTAAATCAATGGCTCAAAAAATTTTGGCGAATTTTTATTTAAAAATAAATAGTCCCGAAAGGCCTACTAAATTTTTTAATAATAGAGAAGAAGCTTATAACTGGATAAAAGAGTATCTATAGATTTTAGTACCTTTATGCTGTTGTGAAATTATTAGCTTATATATTTTTTCTTATACCTTCCTTTTTTTATTGTCAGGAGAAAAAAAACGCATTTAATTTATTACTAACAGCGGGAGTCTCCCCATCACAAGTTCATGGTGATTCTTATAGTGGTTTTCATAAAGTAGGAGCTATGGGAGGAATAGGAATAGAATCTGTGTTTTCAGAAAAAGCAAGTATGAATTTATCATTTATTTTTATTCAAAAAGGAGCGCGTAAAAATCAAAATCTAGAAAAAAACGATTTAAACTACTATTATTTAAATCTAAATTATATAGAATTGCCCGTTTTATTTACCTACACTCAGAAGAAATTTTTATTTGATATAGGAGTTTCAGCTGCTTATTTAATAAATTATTACGAAGCTTCTGAAGCTGGAAATTTTACAGGAACATTCCCATTTCAAAAATTTGATTATTCTGTTAAAGTTGGCTTAGGTTATAATATTAGTCCAAAATGGTTTGTGAATTTCAGAAGTAGTAATTCATTTATCACCACAAGACCTAACAGAATAAAACAAGCTATTTATTACAACAATATTATCGCCCGAACGTTTAATAAAGGCTACTATAATAACATTTTAGAATTTACATTGGGATTCAGAATTAAACCTAACAAACAAAAAAATTGATAAAAAAACACAAAATAATAGTATCCATTACAGGTGCAAGCGGCAGCATTTATGCAAAAGTACTGCTAGATAAATTATCTTTATTGTCTGACCAAATTGAGCAAATAGGTGTGGTAATGAGTGATAATGCCAAAGATGTTTGGAAACATGAATTAGGTAATGAAGATTATAAAAAATATACTCAATTTACCTTTTATGATAAAAATAATTTTTACGCTCCGTTTGCTTCCGGCTCTGCTAAATATAATACAATGATTGTTTGTCCATGTAGTATGGGAACTATGGCACGTATCGCATCAGGCATTAGCAATGATTTAACAACCAGAGCTGCTGATGTTATTTTAAAAGAACGAAGAAAACTTCTTTTGATCATAAGGGATACTCCATATAGTTTAATTCATATTAACAATATGCAAACCATCACTCAGGCTGGTGGAATTATCTGTCCTGCGTCTCCTTCTTTTTATAGTAATCCAAAAACTTTTGAAGAATTAGCTTCAACTGTAATAGATAGGGTTTTAGATTTAGCCGGTTTAGATATTATAAGCTTTCGTTGGGCAGAGTAAATGTCTGTTTTTTAACAATTTACATGTTATATTGTTAACTTTTATTTGATTTCATATAGAAAAAAATTATATTTTTGATGAATAATTTAATTCGTCTACTATGAAACAACTTTTATCTGTTATTTTATTCTTTTTAACTTCTGTTATTGGTTTTGCTCAAACAGCAATTACAACTCCGGCTACTCAATGCTCAAACGTTACAATTACGAACATTACTACAACTTCATTCAAAGTTAACTGGAATTTAGGAAGTGGAGCTAGATCAATTGTAGTTGTTAAACCAGCTGGAAATGCTGTTTCTGCACCGGTGAATGCTAGTATGGCATCATATGCAACTAGTACAATATATGGCTCTGGAACTAATTTAGGAAATTCAAATTATGTTATCACAAAAACGATAGGCGGAAATAATGTTACAGTAACAGGTTTAGCTCCTGGCGTAAATTACGAAGCCATTGTTTATTCTTATGAATATGGTTGTGCTCAATATGTAATAGGAACATGCGTTCAACCAAATGCATATTTAGTGAAAACAACTTACTCATCAGGTAACAGTGAACAACATTATACACTTGCAAATGAACCAACTACTGTTTCAAATATAGCTGTTGTTGGAACTCCGGGTGCAACTACAGCTACTTTATCTACGACAGGTACTGGTCATTCATGGAATTTAGTTTCTGTGAGAAATTCGTCGCTTACAGGATATTCTCCTATTGACGGTACTTATTATGCCCCTTCAACTTCTTTTGGATCAGGTGCTCAAATTGGAGGAACGGGTTCGTTAAATTATGCAACCTATTTTGGATCTCCGGTTGCCACAATCAATTTAACTAATTTACAACCTGCAACTACTTATTGGGCAAGAGCATACTCGGTAAACGGTACAGGAAGTACAACAAACAATAGTTTTAATTATTATAGCTACACTTCCGTATTATTTTCTACTTACAATACTCCGCCAACACTAAACACACTTTCTAGTTATACAATTTGTGAGGATGCGGCGGCCACTAATTTATCTTTATCTGGTATTGGCGATGGAAGTGCCGCTGAAACACAAACAGTTAGTATTGCTGCTTATTCTAGTAATACAGCTTTAATGCCTAATCCTATAATTAGCTATACTCATCCAAACCCAACCGGAACCCTTACTTTTAAACCAAACTCAGGGCAATCAGGAACTGTTGTTATTACTGTTGTTGCTCAAGATGGTGGACCAAATAACAACGCTACCACAAGAACTTTTACAGTTGTTGTTAAAGGCAAACCAGCAGCAGCAGGTACTATTTCAACTGCTACAACTACTCTTTGTAAAGTTAAAAACGGAGTAGTTTTTACTGTACCGGCTATAGCAAATGCAACTACTTATAATTGGTCTCTACCTCCAAACTCCACAGTAACAGCTGGTGCTAATACAAACGCTATTACAGTTAATTTTAGTATAACTGCAAATTCTTATAATGTATCGGTTTACGGAAGCAATACAAATGGCTGTGGAAATGGAGCAGTTTCTCCATCCATTTTAATCAATTTTGATAATGTTCCTACAGTTGCTAATGCTGGGCCCAACCAACAAATCTGTAATAATTTAACAGCTCTTTCGGCTAATAATCCATCAATTGGAACCGGTGCGTGGACATCCTGCAGTTCAGGGTTGTTTAATATTAATCCTACTTCTGCACCAAATGCAAATTTAACCGTGTTAGATAATGCTACCGTAACTGCTGTTTGGAGTGTTACAAACGGGGTTTGTCCTACCAGCTCTTCAACCGTTACTGTTACTAATATTAAAGGTTCTCCAAGTTGTACTCCATATGCTGAGTTTGTTGCTAACAATACAGAGATATGTGTTAATTCAACTGTTACATTTTCAAACACCTCTGTTGCCGCTGTTGGTGTAAATACATATACCTGGAATTTTGGTGCCGGTGCAACGCCTTCTACCTTAACCTCCACTGCTTCCGCTATTACAGTTACCTATTCGAGTGTTGGAACAAAAACCGTTACACTTTCGATGAATAGTGGTGTGGGAGATCTTACTGAAACTAAAAATGCATTCATAAATGTAATTACGGCTCCAAGTGCCCCAACCTCAATAAGCGGAAATACAATTGTTTGTCAAGCTAAAACAGCCGAACCTTACTTTATTAATCAGGTTACTAATGCTACAGGCTATAACTGGACTTTTCCAAGTGGAATTGATCAGAATACAGGTGGCAACACAAATCTTATTTCAGCCAATTTTTCAACTACTGCCGTTAGTGGTAATATTGGTGTTGCTGCAGTCAATGGCTGCGGGTCCAGTTCTATAACAACGTTGTCTATAACAGTTAATCCTCTTCCAACTAAAGCTTCAGTTATATCAGGTACTAATACTGTTTGTCAAGGAGAAACCGGTGTTGTATATATTGCCAATAATTTAAATAATAGTTTATCGTATACGTGGTCTACACCTAACGGAGCTAATATTATTAGCGGCTTAAATACCAGAACAATTACTGTAGATTTTGATAATAACGCAACTTCTGGAATAATGAGCGTATATGGTACTAATGGTTGTGGAGATGGAGATACAAGAAATAAAGCTATTACAGTAAATTTACTGCCAGAAGCTGCTGGTATCATAACAGGTTCAACGGATAATAGTATTTGTCCATTATCAACAAACGTTAATTATTCCATTACTGCATTGGATAATGCCACTAGTTATGCTTGGGTATACCCTAACGGTTATACAGTAGCTAGTGGAAATAATACCAATTCTATTTTCTTGGATGCATCGTTAAATACATCAAGTGGTACTATCAAAGTGGTTGGTAAAAATGCTTGTGGCAATGGAGATACATCCAATGTTTTACTAGTAAACATTGATCAACTTCCTACTCAGCAACTTTGTGTTGTAACTGTGGATAGCTCTTCGGTTCATAATGAAATATTCTGGCAAAAGAACGGAGCGTCAAATGTAGATAGTTTCAGAGTATACCGCGTTCAGTCTTTATTAATAGATACATTAATAGGTACCGTAGATTATGAAGATTTAAGCAAATTGGTAGACGTTAATTCAAATCCTAATGCTACAAGCTATACTTATAAAATTGCTGCCGTAGATTTTTGTGGAAACGAAGGTCCAAAAAGCACGAAACATCAAACCATTCATTTACAAAGTATTTATTCTCCTTCTCCACAAAAAATGGATTTAAGTTGGAATTTATACGATGGAGCTTCGGTAAATAATTACAGGGTATTACGGGACACAAATAACTCCGGAAACTGGCAAGTTTTAGTAAATAGTTTGGCTCCAAATGTTACCAGTTATACAGATCTTAATATTCCTGTTGATGCGAACAGTGTTCAATACAGGGTAGATGTTATTTGGGCAAATTCTTGTGATCCAACACAAAAGGTCGCTCAAAGTATTGTAAATACAACAAAATCCAATACTAAAGATTTTGTTATAAGTGTTCCTACTGATATAAATACTCAGAACGATTTATTAAATTCTATAACCCTATTTCCTAATCCAACAAAAGATGTGTTTGAAATTGAATTAAAAGCCGGATTGGAAAGTTTTGATATTGAAATATATAACCAATTAGGCAGTTTGTTAAAATCAAATCATGCTAGCTATACTGATAAAACATCCGTAGATATTAGTGAGTTTAGTTCAGGCATTTATTTTGTAGTTGTTAAAACCAAAATGGGTTCTGTAACCAAACGAATTTCTAAATTATAAAAGATATTTTCTTAAATTTGAGAGGCTGCCTATTCAAGGCAGCCTTTTTTTATTAATTTTATGCTGCTAAATGTTTAAGAAACTACTTTTTATATTTTTCTGTATTGTAAATCTTGTCCAATTGCGGGCACAAGATTATAATTTTAAACATTATGGTCAAAAACAAGGACTCACAAATGCAAACATAAAATGTATTTTTCAGGACAGCTATGGC
>JAEUTR010000593.1 GCA_016787365.1 Bacteroidia bacterium | reverse complement strand
CATCTAATTTGTTTTTGTGTGGTTTGTTGTTGTCTTATTCCAAGTGTTTGCGAAAATTTCAATAAAATAGAATTGAAAACCATAGATAAAACAAACGTTATACCGATGGTTAAAACGATAAATAATGAAATATTATTTTGGAGATAAGGCGACATTAAAAAGGACTTACAAAATCTTTAAAAGGAATTCCTACTAAATCTTTTTCTGACAATAAAGGGTCTTTGATATTCCATTTTATATTTAAATCAGTATCGTTCCATAAAACAGTTCCTTCAGATGCTTTATGATATAGATTGGTGCATTTGTATGAAAAAATAGTATTATCCTTTAACGTTAAAAATCCATGAGCAAAACCAGGAGGGATATAAAACATAGTTTTGTTTTCCTCATTTAGCTCGATGGCAACATGCTCGCCATATGTCGAAGAATTTTTTCTAATATCAACTGCTATATCTAAAACAGCTCCATTTATAACCCGAACCAATTTTCCTTGATCAAATGGAGGTGCTTGAAAATGAAGGCCTCTTAATACGCCTGAGTTAGATAAAGATTGGTTATCCTGTACAAAGTTTACATTTATACCATTTTGTTTAAATACATTTTCGTTGTAGCTTTCAAAAAAATAACCTCTAGCATCTGCAAATACTTTCGGATGAATAATTAATAAGTCTTTAATTTTTGTTTCAATTATTTCCATAGTTTATTAAAGCGGTTTTTTGGTTCAGCTTTCTCATCAGAATAATATCCATTGCCATATCCATATCCATACCCATATCCATACCCATATTTATAACCGTATGATGATCTATTAGTATCTACACCATTAAGTATGATAGATAAATTTTGAATACTGCCTTCATTAATTAATTTATCTAAAATCTGCACAAATGCTTTTTTCGAATAATCAGCTCTAAATACATAAATAGGGAAATCTGCTTTCTGTATGGTTGTTATTCCATCGGTAACCAAACCAATTGGTGGGTTATCAAAAACTATATAATCATAAATTTCTTTAAGTTCCTCAATCAGCGTATTTAAACGATCACTAATAATTAATTCGGATGGGTTAGGAGGAATGGGGCCTGCAGTAATATAATCTAAATTAGGGAAATGACTTTTATTAATACAATCTTTTACAGGGGTCATGTTAGTTAAAATTGTACTCATACCTGTTTCGTTAGATACGCCAAATCCTTTATGAATTTTAGGTTTACGCATATCTAAATCTAGTAGAATTACTTTTTTACCAGTATATGCCAAAATTCCGGCAATGTTTAAACACACAAAAGTTTTCCCTTCTCCTGAAATGGAAGATGTTACAGCTACTATCTTTGAACCTTCTGAATTATTAATAAAATTTAAGTTTGAGCGAATACTTCTAAAAGCTTCTGCAATTTGAGATTTAGGGTTTTTGTCAACTACCAATTGAGAAACAGGTACATCGCTTTCATAATTTGGAATAATACCTAATACAGATACCGAAGCGTCAATATTATTGACTACATCATTAATAGATGTTATTTTATCGTGAAGAAAATATCTTGTAAAAACAAGCGCTAACGAAAACAATAAAGCAGTTAATATAGCAATTAATATAGCTTTATTTTTATTAGGCGATACCCATGCGCCATCATTAATTGCTTCCTCTAATATTACATTTTGAGAAACAAATCCAGCTTTTGAAATAGAGAATTCTGTTTTTTTCTCGAGAAGCATGGTATAATATTTTTCACTAATACTAAATAATCTCATTAGTCTGGAGTGTTCTAAATCTTCATCAGGATGATTCACATTCAGACTTTTATACTCTGAATATTTTTTGGTAAGGGTAGAATATTTTGATTTGTATTTTAATCTAACTGCATTTATAGTTTCTATTAATAATTTTTTTTGAGTTTCAATATTAAAATTAATTTGTTTAATATTTTCACTGCTGGGAGTAACCATGTATAATAAGTCTTCCTTTTCCAACAATAATTTCTGAATATTTTGAGTGTAATCTTTTATAGCATTTTCATATTCTGTACCAGATATTAATGATATTAACTGATAGGTATCAATGCTTTTATTTTTTAAAATATTTTGTTGTAATTCGGCTAGAATTTTCTCGTCCAATTCTACTTTTAACATATCATCTTCTATTTTTGAAAGACGAACCATATTAATATCTGTCGAGTTATCTTTTACTGTATAATTATTGTTTTTTCTAAATTCTTGTAAATTATTTTCAGAAGATTTTAAATCGCTGTACACTTCTTCTAGTTTACTGTCAATAAAAGCAAGAATACTTTTTGAACTTTCGCTTTTTCGTTCTACATCAAATTGTAAGAACTCTCTGGATATCAAATTCACTAAATCTTTTGATTTCTGAGGATTAATATCCGTTACCTTAACCTGAATAGTTCTTGCGGCTTCATTTATTAATTTAATGTCTATTTTTGATTGTAAATTTGCAGTTACATTATCAATGTTATTAATTATAAAGTATGATTTATTTCCTTCTTCTAGTTGCGATTTTACTGCATTTTCATCAAGTTTAGAATTTGGCGAAATACTTAGGTCAAAATAAGGAGAGTTAATAACATTAAACGTAGTAAATGGTATGGTAAAATTTTTACCTTCAGTATTAAAAGTAATTATTCCGCTGCCGCTGTTTTTGAAATCAATATATATTTTTGCTCCATAAATAGCATCGCGCTTTACATTAAATTTAACAAAGTATGGAGAGGATGAATAGAGTTCATTATTTTTAAACGTACCCTCATTAAAATAACTGATTTGTATATCTGATTTTTCAACAACTCGTTTTAAAAATATCTTAGAACGAATTTGTTCCATAGCTTCTGCAATTTTATTATCGCCGCCATCAAATTTTGTCATCTGAAGTACTTCTGAAGCCTGATTATTTTCATTAATCTGAATGATTGTAGAAGACTGATATTCAGGTTGGCTGTATCTCAGATAGACAGAAGCTATACCAAGAGATATAATAAAAAAAGCTAGAACAAACCAAAGGTTTTTCTTAAATATATAAATTACCAATCCTAAATCAAGTTCACTACTAAATTTAGAAACCCGGTCTCTATACTTATCTATTGAGTTATTTCCTTGTGGTTGTATCATTGTACCCTTAAGGCTAGGGTGTATAATAATAATGTAGTACTAATTAAAGAAATTATAGGTGTTATTTCCGCTACTAAAGTTCTCGCTAATCTATATCGAGGTTCTACATAAATGATATCGTGTGCCAATACAACAGTATTTCCAACTGCAATGCCTTCTATTTTTGATAAATCCATTAAGTATACTTTTGGCTTTTCATTTTCCTGATTTCTAATCAATTTTACTTTATATGCTTTTCCATCTTCAGAAATACCTCCGGTTAAAGCCAATGCTTCAATTACAGTAGTATTATTATTAGTTAGATTTAAAACCTTTGCAGCTCCTCCGTTTCCGGGAAACACAATAACTCTTTTATTGGTAACAGTTAAAAACACAAATGGTTTTACGTAAT
>JAEUTR010000565.1 GCA_016787365.1 Bacteroidia bacterium | reverse complement strand
CCAAATGTGATATAAATTAAAACAATGTCCAAACTCGTGAGTACCTGTTCTTCCTAAATTATAGGGTGCTTGTGCTGAACCTCCTTTACCGGCATATGCATAATCAATAACCAATCCCCAGGTGTTACTTAATGAACCTGTTGGAAACTCTCCGTAGCCTAATAAAGAACCTGATAAATCACAAATCCAAATATTTACATATCTGGTAACATCCCATGGATTATCGCCTCCGCTTGTAGCAGATTTTACTGCATCATTTGTTCCAAATGAAGTTGCGGTAGTTGATTTATGAATAACACCAGTAGTTGGATTTCCATTTGGATCACGTTGCGCTAAACAAAAACGAATTTGTGACCCGGCGGCTATTGTTGAAAATGTAGGCTGAGTTACTTTATTAGCATCCGTATTTAATCTTGCAAAATCATCATTTAATACCTGTACCTGCGAAATTGCCTGAGCATCCGAAATATTTTCGGCTGTCGTGTTATATACAACATGAACAACAACGGGTATTGTAATAATGGCATTAGTTTTCTTCAATTCAGGATTTGCTGCTTGACTCGCTAAATACTGATCTATAATCTGGTTATATTGATTTAATTCCTGTTCATAATTTGGTCTGGTTTGTTTTAAATATTCATGGTGTAAAAGCGTTCCACATACGCGCTTTTCAGGTATCTGAGCCTCAGCAACCTGTGAACATATAAATAAAGTTGAAAGTAGTAATACAATTTTTTTCATCTTGAATACAATTTTTGTTGCAGCCAAGTAATGAAAAGCCATCTGATAAATCAAAAAATTTCAGGCATTTTTAATAAGATTTAGATTTTAACTAAATTAAAGTTTTAGTCGAAGTAAATTAAATTTTAGTCGATTATTATAATTAATTAATCTAAATAATTAATTGTTAAAATCTTAGAGATAAATGCCAAATACTGTAGGCTTTTTGAAAAAATCTGGTGCGGTTGTTTTTTTCCATGCAGAAATCGGTTTCACAGATATACATTCATCACTCAATGTGATGTTAGTGGCAACTAATAATTGTGTGGATGGTTGTAGCGTTTTTAATAAATCTTCAAATACGTTTCCGTTGCGGTAAGGCGTTTCAATAAAATATTGTGCTTGTTTAAACTTTAAACATATATTTTCTAATTCTTTAATTCTTCTACCTCTTTCAATTTTATCAATAGGCAAATAACCATTGAATGCAAAATTTTGTCCATTAAATCCGCTGGCCATAATGGATAAAACAATAGAACTTGGTCCAACTAAAGGCACTACTTTAATTCCTTTTTTGTGAGCCAATTTAATAATATCTGCTCCCGGATCTGCAATACCCGGGCAACCGGCATCGCTCATTAAACCCATGTTATTTCCTTGCATTAATGGCTCTAAAAACGCGTTTAATTCATCCGTTTTTACATGTTGATTTATTAAAGATAGCTGAGCTCTGCTTATTTCAGGATAAGCACATTGTTTTAAAAACGCACGCGCCTCTTTGGCGTTTTCTGCAACAAAATATATAAGTGTTTTAACTAAATCCAAATTTCGTTTTGGTAAAACATTTTCCAAATCACATTCTCCTAAAGCAACCGGCAATAAATACAGAATCCCTGGCGTTTTCATTATTTTATAAAAATAGTTTTATTTGAATCCATAATTAAAATATCATTATCAATCATTTGATTAATTATTCCTGTTAGTCTTTTGCTATTTACTGATTGAAACCTCTGAGTCAATTCATGCAATGTTAACGATTTCTGGGACAATTCTAATTTAATACTCTCTATTAATCCTTCCTCAGTTCCCAAATTTCGCTTATATTTTTCTACACATACATCACAATATTGGCAATCTTTAAAATCCGTTTCGTTAAAATAAGACAATAATAAACGGCTGCGGCAACTATTTTTTTCTGTCGTATAATTTATAACACTATTAATCCTTGTTAAAGCTTTCTCTTTTAATATGGGATAGTTAATTAAACGTATCGATTCAAATTTGAGATTAATTCGATTTTGTAAAAAAATTAATTTTGGCAACGTTGTTTGTGGTATAAAAGAAATAACACCTTGCTTATTTAAATTATCCAACTGAATAGATAATTCATGTTCAGATATTTTTGCACGGTACGCCACATCTTTTTCTTTTATGTGACTATATTGTTCATATAAGCCTCCGTAACTTCTCAATAACACTTTAATGAGTGGCTCATATTTAGGGAATTTAATCTGAAAATTATATAAATCATCTTTTCCCATTTGCATCATCACTTTCGATGGTTCAAATCCTGCATCTAAAAAGGAAACATATCCTTCTTTCTCTAAACACTTAATAGAATTAAATAAAACTACAGGTTTTAAATTATAGTTTCTGGTTACTTCATCTATATCAAAATCAACCGCTAAGCCTTCTCCACTTTCTACCGGAATCTGATAGTAATTAAAGATTGCCTGATATGATTGTTTTATTTGTTCTATGGTTGGCGTTTTTTGTTCATATTGCTCTTTTAAAGAAAAAACATCATAGTTATTACACAATAAAACTGCATAAGCCGGTTTTTCATCTCTGCCTGCCCTACCCGCTTCCTGAAAATAGGCTTCTAAACTTTCCGGTAAATCTAAATGCACTACAAAGCGAACATCAGGTTTATCAATTCCCATTCCAAAAGCATTAGTAGCAACAATAATTTGAGATTTATTTTCAATCCAATTTTGTTGTATAGTCGCTCTTTCGTTTGCACTAATTCCGGCATGATAAAAGGAAGAAGAAATTTTATTTTGGATTAACCAATTACTAATTTCCTGTGTCTTCTTTCTATTACGAACATAGATAATTCCCGTACCTCCAACATTATGTATAATTTTCAATAGTCGTTCAAATTTATTTTCTTCTAACTGAACAACATAACGAATATTTTTTCTCTCAAAAGACTGACGAAAAACATTTTGATTTTTAAAATTTAATTTAAGTTGAATATCCTCTACAACCTCTTTAGTAGCACTTGCCGTTACCGCAATCACATTAACATTTGGAAAATACTCTCTTAACTCAGCAATTTTTAAATAACTTGGTCTAAAATCATAACCCCATTGCGAAATACAATGTGCTTCATCAATAGCAATTAATCCAATAGGTAAATAAGACAAACGTTGGCGAAACGTTTCATTTTCAATTCTCTCCGGCGACACGTACAAAAACTGAACATGACCATATGCTGCATTGTTTAAAGCAATGTCTATTTCCTTAGCGTTCATAGAGGAAGTAATAGCCACAGCGCTAATTCCTTTATCTTTTAAATTCTGAACCTGATCATTCATTAAAGCAATTAAAGGAGAAACCACTAAACAAGTACCGCCAATAACCAAACCAGGTATTTGAAAGCATATAGATTTTCCTCCGCCCGTTGGTAATAAAGCCAAAGTGTCTTTATTACTAAGGACAGATTCGATAATATCCTGTTGCAAGGGACGAAATGAATCATAACCCCAATGCTTTTTCAAATAAAAAAATATATCCTGTTTTTGGCTCAAGTTTGTATATAAGTTTTGTAAAATGCTAATTTATTACATTCTTGTTCAAAAAACTAAACAAGCGATGTTATTTGGTGTTATAGATATGATATTAGTTCAGTAAATGATTCATCGTAAAACATCATGGAGTTTATAAATCCTATAGATAAAGATAAAGTTGCCGAAAACCCTGGTTTATTACCTTATCCCCATCACGTTGGAGGTATTGTTATTAAACCGGAAGATAATGGCAAAATAAAATCCCGTGCCTTAACTGCCATGAGAGAACAAACATCTATCCAAATGAATCAGATTCAAAAACAGGTGGAATTACTGGCTCAACAGGCAAATGACTTGAGAGAACGAATTGAGATGTCAGAAAAAATATACATGGCAGATTTATCTTTTGAGCCTTTAATTGGGCATACATATCACCTTTATATTAAAGAGGGGAATTATAAATTATTATTAATTGGCCCTGAAGATTGGGGGAAACTACCTAAAACATTAGAATATGTTGGAACAGTAAAAATGTTGGGAGATCATACATGGGAAGTGTTATCAAAATAGCACCTAAATTTCTGTTTAAGTATATTAAAACATGTTTTGGACTCATTATGAGAACATATTAATTTAAGAAAAAAGCCTTCAAAAATATTTTTGAAGGCTTTTTAAATATGATATGGAAGGTAATTTATTTTATAATTACAATTTTCTTTGTAGATACAGTATTTCCTGAATGCATTCTCACAAAATAATTTCCATTTGGCATATCAGCTAAATTCAATTTAATTTTAATGTCGTTTTTAGAATTAGAAGTCAAAACCACATTTCCCAAAACATCTATTACTTCAATTTTAGATACATCCAATGTATTTTTATTATCTATAAAAACCACACCATCATGGCTTGGAACAGGATAAATAGTGAAATTAGAGTTTAAATCAAATTTAACTTTACCTATACTTGTTGCCATAGAAACCGAACCATTAAACGTTACATCATCAATAGTGAAATTTCCAGGAGTAGCTTCGCTATTCCAAGCATAAATTCTAATCGTAACAGGAGAAGTTAAATCTACAAAAGAACTGCCAAATGTAATTTCATTCCCGGGGAAATAACTAGTGTTTCCATCAACACTAAACCAAAACTCATTATTTACAGGGGTAGTAATTACCGTGCCTGTAGTAACAGATGCTGTTAAATTAGAAACATACGAATCAACACTTGACCTCACAGCAAAACTTCTTGGAGCAGTGCCTGTTCTTCTCGCAGTAAAATCCATACTTGTTAATGTTACTTGATTTCCTGAAACAGGTGTTAAAGTTACTTCATAATATTTTGAAGGATCTAAAGCCCCACCCATATCAGTATATGTAGTAGCTGATGTTGATCCCGATAAAGTTGCTATAGGCCATCCATTATAAGAAAAACGTCCTGTCCCTTGATTAGCTGTACTGGTACCAACTGCTGTAAACGCTCCAAATGTAAGCCCTGAAGCTGTTGGAGGAGTAGTTGGATCTGTAACACCTGTTAATGTAGTTGTTGAAGCAAAATTATATGTAACACTAAAAGACTGAGCTCCGGCTAATAATCCTATAAAAATGAAAGTAAATGAAAGTAAAAATTTTGACATGTTATTTTTTTATAATTTATATTCAAAAGTACAAAAAAAAATCGATTTTTGTATTATGAAATTGTTAAAACTACTTATTATCACTATCACTACAAGCGCAGGCCTCTTCTCTCAATCAGAAGATGGACTTGTAAAGTGGCTGACAATTAAAGAAGCACAAACACTTAATAAAACTCAACAAAAACCTTTATTAATTGATATTTATACAGATTGGTGTGGATGGTGCAAACATATGATGAAAACAACCTATTCCAATCCAAATATTGCGGGCTACATCAATCAATATTTTTATCCTGTAAAGTTTAATGCAGAAACTAAAGATACGATTGAATACAATGGTAAAATATACAAGCCAACATCTCCGTCTCCCAAAACACCACACGAGTTAGCTATTAAATTTTTAGGACAAAGTTTGAGTTATCCATCTACGATATTTGTTTCTAACAACTATGAATTTAATTTATTATCACAAGGTTTTTTAGAAGAAAAAAAACTTGAGCCATTATTAATTTATACAGTAGAAAATGTTTTTAAGAGCACTCCATACGAAGAATTTGCAAAACAATTTGAACATACTTTTTACGATACAGTATTTGCAAAAGGCAGAATAAAGTTTCATACATTAAAAGAAATTGAAAAACTACAAAAAAAGAATCCTAAAAAAATTCTGATTAATATTTCAGCAGGATTTTGCAACTCATGTAAAGTTCAAACAGCTACTACATTAACAGATACAAGTGTAGTAAATTATATTAATAAACATTTTTATATGATTAATTTTGATGCAGAAAGCAATGATACCATTGTGTTTAAAGGGGAAAAATATTATAAAACCTTTATCAACGGATATCCGTTTCACTCATTTGCATTAAAAGCAACTAATAATAGATTACAGTTTCCTTCTATTGCAGTTTTAGATAATCAACAAAGTACATTAGATGCATTAAATGCTTTTTTAACACCGGGTTCATTAATGCCAATTTTAAAATATTACGCTGAAGATAAATTTAAAACAACCAGCTGGGCAGATTACATTAAAGCATATAACGAACAAAAAAAACAGCGATAATTTCTTATCGCTGTTTTTTTTAAAATTCAAATTTATATCCTATTCCTTTTATGGTTTTAATATAATCGTCTCCTAATTTTTCTCTCAATTTTCTGATGTGAACATCAATAGTTCTATCACCAACTACCACTTCATCACCCCAAACTTGCTCTAAAATAAATTCGCGCGTAAATACTTTGCCTGGTTTACTTGCTAATAAAGACAATAACTTAAATTCTTTTTTAGGAAATGCAATTTCCTGATCATCTTTATAAACACAGTATTTTTCTTTATCAATCTTTATTCCTCCTAAATCCAATTGAGTTGATTTTTGTTGTTCCGGAGCATACCTTCTTAATAGTGCTTTAATCCGACTAATAAAAACCCTAGGTTTAATTGGTTTTGTAATATAATCATCAGCACCAACTTCAAATCCTGCAATTTGAGAATAATCCTCATTACGAGCACTTAAAAAAGCAATCATGACGTCTTTTAAGCTCGCAATATCTCTTATTTCCCTACAGGTATCAATGCCATCCATCTCGGGCATCATAACATCCAATACGATTAAGTGAGGCAATTCTTTTTTTGCTATGTTAATAGCGTCTCTGCCATTAAGTGCTGTATAAACCTGAAATCCTTCTTTTTTAAGATTATAACTTAAAAAATCCAAAATATCTTGTTCATCATCGACAAGCAAAATCTTATATAAACTATTTTCCGTACTCATATCTTTTTCGATCGATACAAAGTTAACCTTAAACTTTGAGGTTAAAGTTAAATAAATATTAAGAAATAACGTTATTTTATATATTCCGTTAATATTAAGGTAATATAGCCTTTTAAAATCAAAAAAAACAGGTCAAAAGTATGAAGTGAATTACTAGCAAAAAATCATTCGAATGATTCTGTTTTTAAGAGCTTTTTACGGTTAATTGTATATTTAATAATTAATTTACAATCACTTTGTTAGATTTCGGCAAAATTATTTATATGCCCGTAACAATAAAACAGTTAATTGACAAAGACAAAAAAGCATTTGACAATAACTACTACATCGAATCTATCAGTTTATCTTACGTTTTAATAAATAAAGCGTTAAAACAAATTGTAAAGGATGATCTAAAACAAGAAATTATTACTCCGAAAATAAAAACTCAAAATTTAATCACTCATATCAAAAAAGAGTT
>JAEUTR010000545.1 GCA_016787365.1 Bacteroidia bacterium | reverse complement strand
TATTTCTGTTACTATCGTAAACAAAACGCACCGCATTAAATAAATGAGCAAACACTAATTCTGCAACCGAATTACTTGATGCAGCAGGTGTATTAATAACTTGTAAGCCTTTTGAACGCGCATAATCTACATCAATATTATCCATGCCTACGCCACCACGACCTATCACTTTTAAGTTAGGACATGCATCAATCACATCTTTACGGACTTTAGTTGCACTTCGTACGGTTAATGCTACATAATTTTTTGCGTTAATTTCAGAAGCTAAATTTTCTTGAGCTACTTTTTCGGTTACAACAGTAAATCCAGCTTTTTCCAATAAGCTTTTTCCTACTGCATCAATGCCATCGTTGGCTAAAATTAATTTACTCATATGATTAGTTGTTGAATTTATTATTTAATGATTTAAAGAGTTTTTGAGTAGAACTTAAACTAATTAACTCTATAAATCTACATTTCAATAGTTACTTAAGTTGTTCAATAATCGCTTCAATACTCATTCCATCTGCTTCTGCTTTATAGTTGCGAATGATACGATGTCTTAAAATGGCATTAGCAACGGCTTTCACATCTTCAATGTCTGGACTATATTTTCCGTTAATGGCAGCATGACATTTTGCACCTAACACTAAAAACTGGGAAGCACGCGGACCAGCACCCCATGCTAAATATTTTTTAGTAACCTCAGAACTGAATTCAGAGTTCAATCGTGTTTTATTTACAAGTTTGACAGCATATTCTAATACATTATCAGCAACCGGAATTTTACGGATTACATTTTGAAAGTATATGATTTCTTCTGCTGAAATGATTTTATTTAACTGAACTTTAGTGTCTGTGGTCGTTAATTTCACAACCTGTAATTCTTCTTGAAAGCTTGGGTAATCTAACCATACATTAAACATAAAACGGTCTAATTGTGCTTCGGGTAGGGGATAAGTACCTTCCTGTTCAATAGGATTTTGTGTTGCCAAAACAAAAAACGGATTTCCTAATTCGTATTTTTTTCCTGCTGTCGTTACGCTTCTTTCCTGCATAGCTTCTAATAAAGCGGCTTGCGTTTTTGGAGGTGTACGGTTAATTTCATCTGCCAATACAATATTTGCAAACAGAGGACCTTTAATGAACTTGAAGTTACGCTGTTCATCTAATATTTCTGAACCAACAATATCACTTGGCATTAAATCAGGAGTAAATTGTATACGGTTAAACGAAAGACCTAAAACATCAGCAATCGTATTTACCAATAAAGTTTTAGCCAAACCAGGAACACCTACAAGTAAACAATGTCCTTTACAAAATATGGAAATTAAAACATTTTTTACAGTATCGTTTTGTCCAACAATAACCTTTCCGATTTCGGCATTTAGTTCTTTGTACTTTACAACAAAAGCATCTATAGCTTCTACATCATTTTTATAGTTCATATTATTTCTATCAGCTTTTTAATTAATTATTAGTTGAGAGTTGTTTTGTTCTCATCCCGATAGCTACCGGGATGGTTCGAACTGACAAGTAACATATTATTATTTATGGTGTAATTGTCCAATTATACTCTAATTTACAGCTGTTAAATTCACTATCAATTTTTATGTATGTCGATTTGGATTTTTTAGTTATCCAGTCTGTGATTGATTTTTTTTGACGTTCAAAACTAGCCATGTTCAATAATTTAATGTAATCGTCTTGCATGTTTGCTTTATGAGGTTCAGTTCTTGATTTTAAGTAAACGATACGCCAAGCTTGTTTTGCGTCGGGTCCAACATATTGTATAACAGGGCTTACATCACCAACTTTCATTTGATTTTCCAACATAAAAACTAAATTCTGATCCATTTCTCCGATTTCCTCTAATTCCCATTTAGTACTATTGGCAGCGGGATTAATTAATAGACCACTATTTTGTTTAGTATCTTTATCACTACTGAATTTTAGAGCGGCGTCCGAAAACTTTATTTGACCGGAAACAATTAATTCTCTGATACTATCCAATTCTTCTTTGGCTTTTAGTATTTCTAGCTGAGATATTTTTGGCGACATTAAAACGTGTCTTACCTGAACCATTTCTCCTTTGCGGGCAATAAGTTGCAGAAAGTGAAATCCATAGCTTGTTTCAAAAATTTCAGACACATCTCCTTGTTTTAATCGAAAGGCAATTGCTTCAAATTCAGGAACCATTTGTCCTCGCCCAAATTCATAGTATCCTCCATTTTTAGCCGAACCAGGATCTTCGCTGTATAATGCTGCAATTACACTCATACTTTCTCCGTTTACCACGCGTAGTCTATATTTTTCTAATTGTTCACGCACTGCTGCTTTTGCTTCATCAGGTACCGGTGGTTTTCTTACAATATGCCCAATTTCTAATTCAGAATTTACCAGTGGTAAACTATCAATAGGAAGTGTATTGAAAAATGTTCTTACCTCGCTTGGTGTTAGTTTTGTTTCGCCGGTAATTTTTTGTTGCATTTTTTGAGCTACCAATTGATTTCTTACATCATCCCTCAACTCTTCTTTAAATACACTTATTCGTTTGCCGTAAAATGCTTCAAATTTTTCTTCACTGCCCAACATTCCAACATAATATTGTATACGTCTGCTTAACTCTCCGTCTACTTCCTGATCAGAAACAACAATACTATCTCTTTCAGCTTGTGAAAGCAATAACTTTTGAAACAATAAATCTTCAAAAATTTTACATCTTGAGTTTTCGTTAATTTCCTTTTTTTCTTTTTGCTGTAATAAGTTAGTTTCTATTTCAGATAAAAGCAATGGATTTTTACCTACGATGGCAACAACTTTGTCTAAAATTTGTGGCTGTGCCTTTGCTAGTGTTATCAAAAATAAAAAGGCTATAACAAGTTTTATGTTCATTTTACTAAGTTAATTATAAATTTCTAATTCTTTATTGGTTTTGGCTTTATCAAAAAAATCTTTTTTAATAGTTGTTATCAATCGTTGTTTCCGTTGATTGATCAACATATTTTTGATATTATTTTTCTCGAAACTTAAAGGTGATAATGTGTTTTTTGATTTTACTTCAATTATTTTTAAAAAGTAAAAACTGGTCGCATCCGTAAATTCAAAAGTTTTTCCGTTTTGAATATTATACTCAGGTTCTTCTTTTAGTTGATTAATTTCTTTTTTTAAATCATCATACATTAGCCATGTATTATCATTCATATAATAATTATTGGCATATTGTATACACATACTATTTAATTGTTCAGCATCTTTTGGATTTGAAGAGTAGCAAAGTTTTTTAAGTTTTTCAAGATTTGGAATATTAAGAGGTGTTTTTACATATAAAACTTTAACAATATTATTTTTCAGTAAAAAAATCTGTGGGTTGGCATTATAGTATTCTTCAATTTGAGCTATAGTAACATTAGTGTCCAGTTTTTCGTTAATTAGTTTAGTTTGAAATTTATATGATAGTAATTCTTTTTTATATTCTTCCAATTCTTTACTAATGTCTAATTCTTCTTCTGTTAGGTAATTTACAGCTTGTTGAAAAAACACTTCGTTGTAAGCCCATTTATTGATATAGGTTTGAATAAGAGCAGCACTGTCCGACTTAGATAAACCATTTGGAGAAATTTGTTTTAAGTCCGAACTATATAATACACTTTCATTTACTTTTGCAACAATTTTATCTTTAGTATTATTTTTATCTGTTGATGACTTATTGCAAGATAGCAGCATTATCATTGTCAAGAGTGACAAGATACTTAATGATGATTTTATGTTAAAGTTTAATAACAATGTATACTGTTAAAATAAAAAGGCTGTAAGTTGATTATTACAGCCTTTTTATAATTTAAGAAGTTATTTATTTTACTGTATTTAAAACGTCTTCGTTTACCTTAACAGTATATTTGTTTTTCAGGTAAGCCAGCCATTCTTTTTCTAAATAGTTTTGATAATCAGCAGTAATCATACCTTTTGCTTCTGCAATTGTTTTAGGTGACTTGGCTAATAATTTATTGATTACAAGAATAGTTATCTTATCATCCTTAGCATCTTTAATATCAGAAGCAACTACACCTTGCTTCCAATTAGCATCTACATCTTTATTTTCTCCTTTTAAATAGGTAATATTTTCAGGAGTAACATTTAACTGAGAAGTTTTATTTACAATTTCAGTAATTTCTTTCTCTGTTTTGTTTTTCTTTAATAAAGCACGAACTTCTTTAGCTATTTTTTCGTTAGCACACTTGTATGTAGTTACTTCAGCACGTTCATCCCATAAATAATTATTTTTATTTTTCTCGTAAAATACTTTTAAACCTGCAGTATCTTTTACGGCTTTACTCCATACTTTTTGATCTGTTAAATCAAATAACAAAATTCCATCTCTGTACTCTTTTAACAAATTACGAAAATCAGGATATTTTGATTCTAATTTACTGTCTTCATAATTGATAACGGTTTCGTCAACAAACTCTTTATAGGTAGTTTGTAAAAACATGTTATTATCTATTTTCTCTCTTGCCGTTTGATGCGTTTCAATATACTTTGCAAAATCATTTTGGGTAATTTTTTTATCACCAAGCTTAAACAATTCTTTATTACCTAATTTTTCAGCTTTTTTTGCTTCCCATTTACCTTGAAAAACAGTTGTATCAATAACTTTCAAAAAGTCTTTCTTAGCGGCTTGATTTTCAGAAAATTTATTTTCAGTTTTTACTTTTTCAATTAAAGATGCTCTTCCTGCTTGAGTACGACTATCTTTACCGATCTTTTGTTTTAACTCACCTTTCATTTCGTCAAATGAAGCAATACCTTTTTTATCCAAACGTTTAACAATATGCCAGCCATAAGCGGTTGTAAATGGTTCAGTATAATCACCATTATTTTTTAAAGCAAAAGCTGCTTTTTCAAATTCAATAGGCATACGGCTACTTCCAAACCACTGTAAATGACCACCTTTTTCAGAACTAGGTTTATCATCCGAGAACTGGCGAGCTAAATCTTCAAATTTTTCTCCGGCTTTTAATTTTGCATAAATCTCATCTACTTTTGTTTTAAGGTTAGCTTTTTCTTTTTCTTCCATATTTTTTGGAAACTTAATCATAATATGGGCAGATAAAATTTCACCTTGATTCGGGCGATTATCAGAAACTTGAATAATGTGATATCCGAAACGGGTTCTTACAGGTAAACTAATTTCTCCTTTATTTGTTTTATAGGCTGCATTTTCAAAAGGATAAACCATTTGAAGTGATGTGAAATAACCTAAATCTCCACCATTATCAACTGCGGAAGGATCTTCGGAAGTTTTTTTAGCGGCAATCGCAAATTTTTCGGAACCTGTTGTTAAGGCTGATGAAATATTTTTTACGGCGTTTAATTTTAAATTATAATTTACTGTATCTTGTTTTGTTGATGTTTTTGTTAAGGCAGAAGAACTCTTTTTTAGTATGGTTTCATATTCCGCAATTTTTGCGGCAGATGGATTTTTACCTAAAATAGCATCACGGATAATCATTAAGCGAGTATATGCTTCGATTGTATCTTTTGGTAAAGCATCTTCTTCTATTCTAATTAATATATGAGACGCTTTAACTTCCGTTTTCATGCGGTCATAAGCTTCCTGTATTAAAGCTTCATTTACATTTTTATCTGTTAAATAGGGAGCAGCTAGTTGTTTACGGTAGCCGGCTAATTCTGTTTTAAATGCTGAATTGGTATCTAAACCATTTTCTTCGGCTTCAAAAACTTTCATTTTAAATGTGGAAAATAAATCCACATATTCTTTAACTGATTTTTGTTCTTTGGATACTTCCTTACCACTGTTTTTTTTGTAAACGTTTTCGAATTCACTTTTATAAACTGATTTTCCGTTTATAGTCATAATTACAGGTTCGCTTGTTTGTGATACTGCAACAAATCCAAAAGCTGATAATGTTAAAAATCCTAAAGTACGTTTCTTCATAAGTGTTAATTTTTTAAGGCTAGCAAATTTATAATTTGTTTTTAAATTTTTGATGTATATAATTTATTTAATTATCTCTTCCAGTTTTGCTTCTAAATCAGCACCTCTTAAGTTTTTAGCAACTATTTTACCTTCTTTATCTAATAATAAATTGGCTGGTATGCTGGTAATACCATATAATTTACCGGCTTCGTTGGCCCAGCCTTTTAAATCGCTAAGTTGTGTCCAGGTTAGATTATCTCTTTCAACAGCCTGTAACCATTTTTCTTTAGATTGGTCAAAAGATACACCCAATACCGTAAAGCCTTTATCTTTATATTTATTGTATGCAGCTACTACATTTGGGTTTTCGGCACGACACGGGCCACACCAACTTGCCCAAAAATCAACTAAAATATATTTACCTTTTAAATCAGATAACTTTACCATTTTTCCATTG
>JAEUTR010000502.1 GCA_016787365.1 Bacteroidia bacterium | reverse complement strand
GAGCAAGAAGTAGGATTTGATTATAGTTATATTACTACAGGTAATAAAAAGATGAAATTTTTAGCAGAATATTTTCCTGATAGTATGGATGTTTTTCTGGATCAACAGGAATTAAAATTCAATTATCTGGATTCTTCAGATTATGTGAAGATTTTATTCCAAAATAAATTGTATTTGTGTTCTAAAAAAGGACATCAATTATCAAAAGGCTTTGATAATATATTACAACCTAAAATGAATGGTTTTTTTGAAACCGAAAATTATATAGAGGCTGATAAAAAAGTGATTCGGATAAAAGGTTTGATTGATTCGACTGGTTTAGAAGTTGTAAAATGTAAGTATAAGGCTATTACTATTAATAAAGAGGATAGCAGCATATATTGTTGCAGCGCAGTTTATAATAATACACTAAACGATGATGTATATGATTTTAAAGGAAAATTAATTTACAGCAATAAAAAGCATATCGAGTTTTTTTCTAAAAAAATGATTGTATTAAAATCATACGAACCTAAAGAAGAGTTTATAGTAGAAAATACTCATACTATGGATACTTATACTTTAGAGGGTAATCAAGTATATTATTTAAAAAACAATAAATTATTATTGGTAAATAAAGATAGTTGGTATATTGTTGATCTGTTAACTAAAAAAAGACAAAAAGTAAATAAGGATGATTATTTTTTTAATCTAAACTACATTATCGAACATTGATGCAATATTTAAAGCTTGATATATCAGAAATTTCACAACATCCTATAGCAGCTAAAGAGTTGGTTGCTTTTGCAGGTAATTGTAAGATGTTTTTGTTTGATGCTCCAATGGGAGCCGGAAAAACCACTTTTATAAAATCTCTATGTCAATTTTTAGACGTTACTGATACTATGAGTAGCCCTACTTATTCTATTGTAAATGAATATAATACTAAATCTGATGTAAAAATTTATCATTTTGATTTATACAGATTAAAATCATCGGAAGAATTATTTGAAATTGGATTTGAGGATTATGTTTATTCAACTAATTACATATTTATTGAGTGGCCCGAATTAGCTTTGCCATTTTTGGATTCTTACCTGAGAATAATCATACAAATTGAAAACAATAAACGTTACCTTTGCGCCGAAATTATTAAAAGTTCATAATGAGATCTGGTATTATTATATTGTTGTCTTTTTTTGTTTTGTCATCTTTTTCTCAAACAGAAACAGCGGCAACATCTTCAACAACTTCAACATTTTTGCAAAAAGTAAAAAAGGGGAAATTTTATTTTTCGTGGGGGTACACAAGGGCATGGTTTAGTAAAAGCGATATTCATTTCGAAGATCATTCTAATAAGTATTATCCTGTTACAGGAAAATATCATGATTATGATTTCACGATTTATAATGCAACAGCAAAGGATCGTCCGGATTTTGATCAGATTCAGGATGTGATAAACATTACAATTCCTCAATTTGTGGGTAGAATAGGCTATTATTTTAATAATAAAAAAGATTTTGGAGTAGAGATTAATTATGATCACACCAAATATGTAGTTGATAATTACCAAAATGTTAGGGTAAAAGGAACATTTAATGGCAATTATGTTGATAAAGATACGCTTCTGGATCCGGATAATTTTCTCCATTTTGAACACACAGACGGCGCCAATTTCTGGATGTTTAATTTTATCAAACGCTGGAAATTATACGAACCGTCAAAGAAATTTAATGTAGGTTATGTTATAAAACCGGGAGCAGGTTTTGTTTATCCAAGAACAGATGTTAAGATGTTGGGAACCCGATTAAATAATAATTGGCATTTAGCCGGATGGATTGTGGGCTTAGAATCTGGATTTAGAGTGGAATTTTTAAAATATGGTGTATTTGAATTTGTAGGAAAAGGTTCTTATGCCGATTACACAAACGTATTGGTATTAGGAAAAGGGAATGGTAAAGCTAATCACCATTTTTACACTGCGCAGTTAACTATGACTATTGGTGCTATGTTTTAGCTGATGATGAATTAAAAACCAATTTTAGTTTTGTGTTCTTCAAAACTTTTTTTCATCCCCAACATTTTAATGGCTGTCACAGCGGCTTCGTCTCCTTTGTTGCCGTGCTTTCCTCCGGTTCTGTCATCGGCTTGCTCCTGAGTATTTACGGTTAATACCCCAAATATAAAAGGCATATTGTATTTAAGATTCAGGTTGGTTATTCCTTTTGCTACAGCATCACAAATAAAATCAAAATGTTTAGTATCGCCCTGAATAACACAACCAATACAAATAACAGCATCTACTTGTCCTAATTCAGCCATGTATTGACCTCCAAGTGTTAATTCAAAGGCTCCTGGTACTGTTTTAGTAATAATATTTTCTGTTTTTGCGCCATGTTTAATTAACGTATCATAAGCTCCTTTCATTAATGCGCTGGTGGTTTTATGATTCCATTCAGCCCACACGATGCCAAATTTCATATCACTTGCATTTGGAATTTCCGTTCCTTCAAACGTAGATAGATTTTTAAGTTCGCTTGCCA
>JAEUTR010000468.1 GCA_016787365.1 Bacteroidia bacterium | reverse complement strand
AATGAATGAATTCAAAAAAGATAAAAACAAAGATCAAAAATTTGGTAAAGAAGAATCTAACTATGTAACTAAAACAACTGCAGAAGATTGGGATGGTTTCAAATCGTTAATGGAAGCTTCTGCAATTGCTGATAAAGATTTAATCTTACGTGTTTTAACCATGTATACTGATTTAGATCAGCGTGAAAAAGAAATCAAAAATTTATCTAAAACTTATACTGAAGTTTCTGAGAAAATTTTACCAAAATTACGTCGTTCAGTTTTAACTATTAATGTTAATAAGAAATCTCGTACTGACGAACAAATTTCTAAGTTAGCTACTACTTTCCCTGATTCTTTATCAGTTGAAGAAATGTTATATGGTGCTACTTTAACTAACGATATTAATACTAAAGTTGCTATTTATACAGCTGCTGAGAAAAAATATGCTAGCGACTGGAGAACTTCAAACAACTTAGGTGTGGCTTTATTAACTCAAAACAAAGTGGCTGAAGCAACTGAAGCATTCAAACGTGCTGAAGCAACTGCTAATGGAAACCCAATTGTAATGAATCACTTAGGAATTATTGCTGCTAAAGCAGGTGATCGTAAAAAAGCTATGGAATACTATGACAAAGCTAATGGCGCGGGTTCTGAAGTAAATTACAACAAAGGTATTGTTAATGTTCGTGATGGTAAATACGCTGATGCAGTTTCTAACTTTGGAGATAACAAAGGATTTAACAAAGCATTAGCTGAATTATTGAATGGTAATGCTGGAGCTGTTGTTGCTACAATTGATGCAAGTTCTGAAAAAGATATGGCTTTAGCCTCATATTTAAAAGCAGTTGCTGCAGCTCGTAATAACAATACTGCAGAAGTAATTAGTAACTTAAAAGCTGCTATCGAAAAAGATGGCTCTTTAAAAGTTGCAGCTAAAGAAGATGCAGAATTTATCAAATTACGTGAAAATGCTGATTTCAAAGGATTAACAAACTAAGAAAAAGTTTTTATAACATTAAAGCCCAATCATAAATTGATTGGGCTTTTTTTATGGTTATATTACCTGATGTTTTACGTAATAAATAGACTAAAAAAAATATGACTATAATATCAAGTACTGATAAAATCGTTCAAATAAAAAAATTACGGTTTATAAAACTATGAACACTGCATTTTCCGGGAACAATATGCTAACTTTAGCATAACAGTGGTTACTTATGAAACAGTTCGTCTAAAATCGATTCTGACATGATACAATTATTATATTTTTAAAGTAATACATTCCACTAACTAATTTCCATCAAAATCCAAAAACAAAAAAAGCAGAAGATACACTTCTGCTTTTTAAAATTGTAAATTAAATTCTTATTTAGTCATTTCCTTTAAATTTCTGGCATAAAGAGCCACAAAAATAACATCAATCACAATCATTAAAATCAAAACGCCCATTGCAATAGTACTACTACTTGCTCCTGGAGGTCCCATCATACTTAGTGAATTTTTACCCATAAAAATAAAACTTGTGTAAGGTAATATTTCTGCAATAGCATATATATAAAATCCCTTCTTAGTTAAATTCCACAT
>JAEUTR010000456.1 GCA_016787365.1 Bacteroidia bacterium | reverse complement strand
TCACTCAAGGTTTTGAGCTTTAAGTGTATTTTAATAAATACATCCTGCAAAATGTCGTTTGAAGCATCTTTATCATTCACGCGTTTGTTGATGAAGTTAAACAGCTCCTTGTGAAAGGCTTTCCATATAGTTTCGGTAGTTGTTGTCATAAACTTAAAGACGCAGTATTTAAAAAAAGACGCAAAAAAATTTCCTATACTAAAGGTAAGACAATTTTAATACATAAGCCATTTGGTTGGTCCCAGACCCGAAAGGTTTCCAAAACCTTTCGGGTCTTTGCGCGGATACTAAAACTCCAATTCTGGAATTTCTACACTTAGCTTATGTAAACTTTTAAAATTCTCAGTATCTTCAAATAAATCAATTACCTCAGCTTTTTTTAAATTGGTGGCTTTATCTGAAACACAGGTTAAATATGAGCTCCAAGAGTAATCCATTGCATTTTCGCAAATACCATGATTAACCGGATTGTTATGAATATAAAGAATTAAGTTTTTGAGATATGCTTCGTTATCTACTAATTTTCTTTTAAACTTCTTTTGAAATAAACTACTCGTTCTACCATAAGTTTTATTAATTCCTTTTGCATAAGCATTAAATAAATTTGAAAAATATTGATACGGATTTTTCGTTTCACTAATTTGAGACTCATCTTTTATTTTGACTAAGAGATGGAAATGATTTTTCATTAAGCACCAAGCATATGTGTCGGCAATTGGATCAACATGTTTAGCGTAGAGGTTCAAAAAATACACATAGTTCTTAGTCTCAAAAAATACATCACCTTTATTAATGCCTCTATTATAAATATGGTATATTTTTCCATATTCTAAATGCTCAAATTTTTCCATTTGTTTACTCGTTGTTTAGACCCGAAAGGTTTCGGAAACCTTTCGGGTCTTTTTTACGCAACAAAGTAAAGTAATTTTAAAAAGCAGCTTTGCTACAAACTGTAGCATTTTATAAAAAAATAAGCCAAGAGCTAAACAGAGCTGAAAGGTTCAACTTAGACTTGAAGCTGTTGGGAGCAGCAATGCGAAAGTAGACCCGAAAGGTTTCCAAAACCTTTCGGGTCTTGAGCGCAGATGCAAAACACAAAACAAAAAAGCCCAATGATTTTTATCATTGGACTTTTTGAATTTATTTTTCTTTTAAAAAAGGTTTGAGTTTTTCTAAGTACTCTTGATTCTTATATACATCACTTAGATTACCTTTTAAATTAGAATGCAGTATGTTATAAATTTGATTTGTTTCTGCTCCTTTCAATATATAAGCATTCAATAATTTTTCTGTTTCATTAAAATACAATTCTGATTTATTCAAATATTCTTTTGCTATTTTCCAATCACTTTTTAAAGGATATTTAGATAATTTATTTTTCCCTATTTCAAAGTATTGATCAAAATATTTAATACCTAACTCCATTTTATCAGCTACTTTATCATAATTATATAATTCCAAATTTTTATCATATAATGAGATGATTGTTTCATTTTTAAAATATCTGATTATATCAATTTCTTTCTGTTCGCTCATAGTTTTATGCGAATAGTTTTTCAGTGAATCTTCAAAATTATAAGCCAATTTCCCTTCTAACTCAATTCTTTCTTTAATAAACTCCGATATGTTGCATGGGTATTCTAATAATTGCCACATGGGATCATGTGGAAAATGACTTGTTATAAAATCTGATGGCTTGTTGCAAAAAAAGTCTGGCATCGGATGCCTTACAAATTTATAATTTTCATTTAAATACCCGTGATGCATTGAAGCATCTACCTGAAACCATATAGAATCTAAATACAAAACATTCCAAACAAATAACATATCTGACACCGTTCTATTAGGACGCTTGATATATCCGGGAACTGTAAAACAAGTAATTTTTGAACTTTGACAAAACTTAGAAAATAGATTCGCAATAGATTCGCTTGCCCCTAGTTTAGTTTCTATTATATTATTCACTCTCATAGAAACATTATTCTCATTTCTTATATCTTTTATTAAGCTATAACTAATACTGCCTCTGTAATCTTCATCGTAATTAATATTTAAAGCAATCCAAGTATAATATGCTCTGGCTCTATCTTCTTGGCTTTGAAACATACCATTCACAAACGTCGTTATTGTATCAAAAACTGCATCTGGCTTTTGTTTCGAAAAAGTAAATACTTTATTATCTATTTTATTGTAATAATCAGCTTTAGTAACTTGTGCATTTAAATTTAAAATGCAAAAATTTAAAATGGTTAAATAATATATAAGATATTTCATAATCGTGGATCTATCTCAACTGAAAATTAATAGGCAAATTAAAAAATACGTTCACGGCTTTACCATTTTGCATTCCAGGACTCCATTTCGGCATGGCTTTTACAACCCTAATAGCCTCTGCATCACATGCTGGACATTTTTCAACTCCTTTTACAACTTGAATATCAGAGATTGTTCCATCTGAATTAATTACAAATTTCAAAAAGCATTTTCCTGATGCCCCAGCTTCCTTAGCTGCTTGGGGATAAGTAATGGTTTTTTGAATAAATCTCATCATTTCTATTGGTCCACCCGGAAATTCAGGCATCTTTTCTACTACTGAAAAAAACTCGCTACCATTATTAATATCAGCTTTAATATCCCTAATCTCTATGACCTCTCCATAATACTTTACATACAAATGATGTAAAAACTTTACTGGCTTCGAATTATAAATAGCAGGCTCCCAATTTGGCATATTTGATAAAATATGTATCAATTCATTAATTCCCTCATCCTTTTTAAAAGAGCTGCTTTTTACCTCAATAACTTTACCACTTTCATCAGTTTTTAACACCAAAAATATATTTCCACTAAAGTCATTTTTAATAATTATTTTATTAAAATCAGTTTGAGTTTTTATATAATTGATTAAACTATCAATTTCACCTTTATACATACTATTTGTAACTTCTATACAATCTGTATAATACAGAATATTGTCAACCCTTGTTTTTGACAAAATGCATATTCCAGAAGTGTCATGCTTACTATATTCGAAATCTGTATTGTACTTATAAGAGGTAATGAATTCAACATATTCAAAGTCAGTTTTGTCAACTTTCTCTCCATTTTTTTTATAAACTGTATCTAGTTTTATACATTGACGAGAATACAAATTTGAGGCCTCTTTATCCCCAAATAATGATGCACTATTCAAATCCAAACAATAACCTTTAAAATCTTTTAATTGACGGCGACATACTGCTCTATTATAATAACTGTCGGGATGCGGTGCTATATTCAGAGATAGTGTAAATAATGAATCGGCTGTTCTATAGTCTTTACGAGCCACTGCAGCATTCCCTTTATCATACAGAATAATAGATGGGTCTCTTTGTTGTGCTAAAACAAATTGAGATATCCATACAAATAGTAATAGTATTGAACATTTCATTCAATAAATATAAAACTTATTTCTTAGGCATTTTATACCCAATTTTTGTTCGTGACTGAACGTTCTCTTTCTTTTCGAGAAGTTCATCCAAATACCTAAACACTATTTCCATGTTTTTATCTTGGTTATCAAGTTTCTTTTTGATTTTTTCGATCTCATATCTTAATTCTACATTTGCCAAGAGCATTTCTCTCAACTTTACAAATAATTCAATGATGCGAATACTAACCTGAATAGCACGTTCACTTTTTAACACGTTGGCAAGCATTAAAACACCATGCTCTGTAAATACATAGGGAAAAGTACCGCCCAAATGAGATTTTGAGGGTATCGCATTTTGCGATACCATAATTTCAACCTCAATTTCGGTTAATTGAAACATAAAATGTATTGGGAATTTCATGAGGTTTCTCTTCACTTGTTCCCGCAACCTAATACTTTTAACTCCATACAACTCTGCCAAATCTCTATCCAACATTACTTTTTGATTACGAACCACGTAAATCTTGTTCATCACTACCTCATCGGGTACAACTAAACTACTCTCTTTCTTTGCCATAAATTAAACTCTCTATAAAATATAAAGCAAAGAAAAGTAATTTTATAATGGGCTTTTGCTACAAAAGATAGCATTTTGCAAAAACAAAAACCCCAATGATAAAATCATTGGAGTTTTAGATATTTCTGAGGTATTATGAATGCGGCGGAGCGGACTGAATTATAAGTATTTTTTCATATAGGACTCTAACTCCTTAAATGCTAAAGGGTACTTTTCTTTCCGTTTTTTAAGTGAGTATGGTATTACAACGTCCTTTCCAATATACTTCTTAAGTAATTCATTGAAATCTTTATCTCCTTCTCCAAAACAATACAATGGCGATTCGCGAATAAAATTTATATCGTCTTTATACAACAAAAGGAATTTATCTGACACAATAGATTCCTTCGGGTTATCCAATTTCAAGCTCATCCAGTCTTTTAGTTCTGAATCAATTTTACAATGAGATTTCAAATAGTCACTTACGCGTTTTACACTAGACCTAAATAAATAATTGTATTTCTCCGTCTTCAAAAAAATTCTTGTATCACTTTTATCAAAAACATTATTTGTAATATTATAAAAAATCCCTTCAATGGCATTCTTATAATCTTCTATTGAATTTATTTTAACGTTTGAAAACATAAAAAAATTATCTCCAATATCTATTGTTAAAGTTTCTTTCGTAATATTTTCAGCTTGAACAAACAACAAATTAGGTTTAGTTAAATGTTTTATAAAGTAATTATAGTTTACGATATAACCATTTTTAGATATTAAAAACTGATCTATGAGACTTTGATTATAATAATGATGTTCCAAATAATTTTTTTCTAACTCAGTGGGTAAATAATAATTACTTGGCCCATATCTATTATAAATGCTGACATTATGTATATTTCCAGGATAATCAAAATGTTGAGCTCCAATTGTAATTTTATTATCCTTAACATTCGCCTTTAAATCAAAAGTTAAAATTCTAGATATAAAATCTTTGTAAAGATCTATCTTTAAATCTTGTGAAAAACTAACTTTATCTGTTAGTTCATTTCTATTTAAAGAGATGGGCAAAACTCCATCATTATCGAAAATTACTAATTTAGGTTTCCTTTTAATTAGCCCAAGATCAAAATACTTTTCCTGTTGGTATGATTTTTCAGGAATTACAATTCCATTACAAACAAGTTCTTTTTCATTATACTGTTTTGTATATCTCCATAATATTTTTTCAAACCCATTGGAATCAATAAAATTCCACTCTTTAGGAATATTTGTAAAATATGGATCCAAGCTCTTGTACGGTACAAGTTCTTGTCCGAAAAATTTATAATTTATTTTTGGAATTTCTAAAGTATACCATTCATGCCATCGCACATCATGATAATATGATGGTCTTTTTAATTCTTTTTCTAACTCTGCAATTATATGTTCATTAGACTTAACTTTAATTACAGTCCCTTCTTTTAGATTGTTACTTTTAGTAATATTTATTTGATCACTATTTAGTGATGCTGTAAAGACGAACCCAATTTGGCTATTCATTTTCCTAGTTTCAACATATATTTCATTACCTAATAAAAATGCAGCTAAAGCACCCACCCCAAAACGACCGTTTCTCTGAATTTTCGATTTCCCATTTTCATCAATAAATTGTTTTTTCCAATCTAAACTCGTTCTATAAGAAGCCCCAGCTTTTAAAAAATAATTTTTAATTTCATCAATTGACATCCCTTTTCCGTTATCAATAATTTCAAAATAAGGCGTGTTTTTTTCTTGATAAACCTTAATCTCTATTTCAGGTTTATACTTTTTATTTGATTTCTCATACTCATTTCTCTCATGACAAGCATCAACAGCGTTCTGAAGCAGCTCTCTTACACCATACTTAGGATCCTTTCCATAAAGTGGACTTATTAATAATTTAATAATATCGTCGTTAGCCTTAAACGCAAATTGCTCTGGTATATAATTTTGTTTATTTTCAAAATCTTTATTTTCTAAGTTTGAAGTTATTCTTCGGTATTTTATTTCTGGTTTCTCTTTAATATTCCCATATAATTCCCCCAAGACTGCCCAAGATAAATCAAATTCATATTGAATGCTTTTGATTAATTGTTTAAGCTTTAAATGCATGTAACTATCTTTCGGAGCTATTGAAACAAATATCATTTCTGGATCGTCTTGAAATTTGTCATCGATATTATTGACAATCTCATGCGCTTTATGTTCTATACTCGAAATAGGTGACTCAAATGTTTTTGTTTTCAATATTATTGACGAACTTCTATCCTTATCTATTTGTAAATAATCAGCTATTCTTAATAAAATCATTAAAAATACCCAATGTGTCCCGTAAGCATTTCTTCGGTTTTCTTTTCCGTAAGTTTCTATTAGATAGTCAAGACATTTTCTTAAATCCATTCCGTGACTTCTGGCTACAAGACCTATTAAATTTTTAATATTATATTCAAGATCTCCTCCAAAAGCCAATCTATTGGCACCTGGCATTCCTTTCAAAGCAATTTCATGAGCTAAACGTGGATGATTCCTTCTTATAAACTCTCCTATTAATTTTCTATCGTTACTAGTTAAATCACCTCTTTTTTTATTAAATGGATCATGGATTATAGTATTTTCGTCGCCAAAAATTGCATATAATTGTTTGCCGTTAAATCTCTTGGCTTCCGCCAAATATTCTTGCCACAAATCAATCCATTTCAAATCATCAAGTTCTTTAATAATAATATCGTCATTTTCTCCGTTCAATAATGAAAGAAAACCGTCATAATTTAAATGCATTCCAATATCATGCAAAAGAACAGCTAAAATATAATATGCCACATCTTGAACTTGGAAAATAGATTCAATCGTTTCTTTTTTTATAAGTCTCTCTGAACCTCTTAATACATTTTGAATATGACTAATCCCATGATCTGTGTATTCTTCAAAAAAATAAAGTTTATTTTCTTTTAAAATCTCTCCGAAATCAGACAATGTAGAATGAACTACTCCACTAAGTCGTTGATCATTTTTTAGTAAATTTTCAAATTGCTCTGGTAAAATTACATTTGCCATATTTATACTTAATTTTTTCCTTTCTGACAAAAAGGCCTCTCTAAAAATTTCAGAGAGGCCTTTTTCAGGGTTAAACTTATTTTCTTCTTTCAAGACCCGAAAGGTTTTTGAAACCTTTCGGGTCTAAACTTTTCGGTTTAAACTAGCTACCGCAAGCTTCACATCCTTCCGGATTGTCTAAACTACAAGATAATTGCGCTTGTTGTTCTTCAAAACTTAAGATGTGTGTTTGTCCACGCTCTACTAATAAAGCATCTTCGTTACCTAATACCGGTACAGATAAAGCTGCTTGATCAACTGTAAACTTAATAGCGTCTGCTGCTGCTTTTGTACGTAAGTAATACATACCTGTTTTTAATCCTTTTTTCCAAGCGTAGAAATGTGCTGAAGATAATTTAGCAAAGTTTGCATCCTGGATAAACAAGTTTAATGATTGAGATTGACAGATGAACGCTCCACGGTCAGCAGCCATATCAATAATAGTACGTTGTTTAATTTCCCAAACTGTTTTGTAAATATCTTTAATGTTTTGAGGAATTTCAGGAATGTTTTGTACTGAACCATTCGCTCCAATGATTTTGTTTTTCAACGCATCATTCCACATGCCTAATTTTACTAAGTCGCGTAATAAGTGTTTGTTTACCACTGCAAACTCACCTGATAATACACGACGGCTATAAATATTTGATGTATATGGTTCAAAGCATTCGTTATTACCTAAAATTTGAGATGTAGAAGCTGTTGGCATTGGCGCTAATAACAATGAGTTACGCACACCATGTTTTTTCACTTCTTCTTTTAATACATCCCATTCCCAACGTGGGCTTGGTGTTACACCCCACATATCAAATTGCATAATGCCTTTTGATAATGGAGAACCTGGATAAGATTCGTAGTAACCATCTTTAATTGCTAAGTCTTTAGAAGCAGTCATTGAAGCGTAATAAATCGTTTCAAAAATTTCTGCATTTAATTTTTTAGCCTCTTCGCTTTCAAATGGGTAACGCATTAAAATAAATGCATCTGCTAAACCTTGTACTCCTAAACCAATTGGGCGGTGACGCATGTTTGAATTGCGAGCCTCAGGAATTGGGTAGTAGTTACGGTCAATTACTTTATTTAAGTTTTTAGTGATGGTATAAGTTACATCAAATAATTTTTGGTGATCAAATGTACCTTCTTTCTCATCTACAAAACGAGGTAATGCAATAGACGCTAAGTTACATACTGCTACTTCATCAGGGCTAGTGTATTCAACAATCTCCGTACATAAGTTAGAAGATTGAATAGTACCTAAGTGAGATTGGTTTGATTTTAAGTTACAAGCATCTTTGTATAACATGTATGGGTTCCCCGTTTCGATTTGAGAATCGATAATTGCTGCCCATAATTCACGTGCCGGAATTTGTTTACGGAATTTCCCTTCTGCTTCGTATTTAGTATATAATGCTTCAAATTCTGCACCGTGAGATGTATATAATCCAGGGCACTCGTTAGGACACATTAAACTCCAGGTTCCTTCTGCTTCAACACGTTTCATAAATAAATCCGGAATCCATAACGCTGTAAATAAATCACGCGCACGCATTTCTTCTTTACCATGGTTTTTACGAATATCTAAAAACTCATAGATATCAGCATGCCAAGGCTCTAAGTAAACAGCAATAGAACCTTTACGTTTTCCACCACCTTGATCAACGTAACGAGCTGTTTCGTTGAATACTTTTAACATTGGTAAAATACCATTGGATGTACCATTAGTTCCTTTAATATAAGAACCGGTAGCACGTACTTTATGAATAGCTAAACCAATACCTCCGGCTGATTGAGAAATACGAGCACATTGTTTTAATGTATCGTAAATTCCGTCAATACTATCATCTTTTGCTTGTAATAAAAAGCAAGAACTCATTTGTGGTTTTGGCGTACCGGCATTAAATAAAGTAGGAGTAGCATGTGTAAACCAACGCTCACTCATTAAGTTATACGTTTCAATGGCAGCTGCAATATCTTCTTTATGTATACCAATTGATACACGCATTAACATATGTTGAGGGCGCTCAGTAACTTTACCGTGAGTTCTTAATAAGTAAGAACGCTCTAAAGTTTTAAAACCAAAATAATCGTAACCAAAATCTCTATCATAAATAATAGAAGAATCTAACAATTGTGCATTTTTCATCACAATTTCATAAACGTCATCGGCAATTAATGATGCTTTTTGATTTGTTTTTGGATCAACATAATTATATAATATATCAATCGTTTTACTAAACGATTTAATCGTGTTTTTGTGCAAGTTACTTACTGCAATACGTGAAGCTAACAATGCATAATCAGGATGCTTGGTTGTTAACGATGCAGCAGTTTCTGCAGCTAAGTTATCTAAATCAACAGTGCTAACGCCATCATATACACCATCAATTACTTTTTTTGCTACTTGAATCGGATCAACGAAGCTTGGATCTAAGCCGTAGCTTAATTTTTGAACGCGCGCTGTGATTTTGTCAAACTTCACAGACTCTTGAGTGCCATCTCTTTTTATTACAAACATTGCCTTTAGTTTTTAATTGGTTTTACTTAGTTTTTGAGTATCGTTTTGGTTACAACAAGTTATAACTATAATCGTCTTTTTTTACTTTAGCCACTACTTGATATTAACAAAATAGCGGTTAATTAATTTTTTTCTTTATTTATGCGGTCTCAAGCGACTTCATAAAAATTTAACATTTAATGAACGTGTTTCTGGAGGCTAGTATTCCCTTACAAAGTTACGCCTTTGTTTAATGATTTTCAATGAGATACGAATAGGGAATTTTAACCGATAAGTTTTTTTAACTAAAAATCCTCATCCAGGTTAAACACATTATTTTCCTCTTTATTGTTCATCACACCTGATTTTTGGTATTCAGCAACACGTTTTTCGAAGAAATTTGTTTTGCCCTGCAACGAAATCATTTCCATAAAATCGAAAGGATTTGAAGCATTATAGAATTTATCGCAACCTAATGCTAATAATAATCTATCGGCACAAAATTCAATATATTGACACATTAAGTCAGCGTTCATTCCTATTAAACGCACAGGAATAGCGTCCGACACAAATTCTTTTTCAATTACCACGGCATCTGTAATAATTTTAGTTACCTGTTCTTTTGGTAATTTATTTTTGATATGATCCGAATACAATAAACATGCAAAATCACAGTGTAAGCCTTCATCACGAGAAATTAACTCATTACTGAAACTTAAGCCCGGCATTAAACCTCGTTTTTTTAACCAGAAAATGGAACAGAAAGAACCGGAGAAGAAAATTCCTTCAACCGCTGCAAATGCAATTAAACGTTCAGCAAAAGTTCCATTGCTAATCCATTTTAACGCCCAGTCGGCTTTTTTACCAACACACGGTACTGTTTCAACCGCATGCAATAATTTGTCTTTTTCAACAGGATCTTTAATATATGTATCTATTAACAGAGAATAGGTTTCAGAATGGATATTTTCCATCATTACCTGGAAACCATAAAAGAAACGAGCTTCAGGGTATTGCACTTCATTTAGGAAGTTAATCGCCAAATTCTCATTTACAATTCCATCACTAGCAGCAAAAAACGCCAATACATGTTTCACAAAATGACGTTCGTTGTCATTTAACTTATTATTCCAATCGGCTGTGTCGTTGGATAAGTCAATTTCTTCGGCGGTCCAGAAACTTGCTTCTGATTTTTTATAAAAATCCCAAATATCATTATGTTTGATTGGGAAAATAACAAAGCGGTCTTTGTTTTCTGCTAGTATCGGTTCTGTCATAAATCGGTCTTTATATTTAAAGCTTATTATTATTAAAAATAGTAAGCGTATGAGTTTAAATCTTCGTTCTACAAATCTGATTAAAAATGATTGGATTTTGAGAAAATGAAATTAACATTAAGGCTGTTTTTTTAACATTGAGAAATTAACATCAATCGTTAATAACTGGCTAATTTACTTATGTATCAAGCAATTAAAGAAATTATAAAAAAAAGTGAAAAAAAATTGTACGTTGTATTTATTTTTTTGCTAAGGAAGGATAAAAAAACTCAAATTCACCTATTTTAAAATCTCTACAAGACTTATAAACAAAGCCTTTTGAGGTATTTGCCACCAAATAAAAACAAAAAATTAATCGGAATATAAAATCAATTGGTCTTAATTAAATTTTGATTGGACATTTTAACAGGAAAATTTTCATTAAAAAACAAGAACATAATTGTTAGGATTATATAATGAGGATTATGCTCTATTTGATGATAAAAAATAAACCACATACTTTTTTATTGAATAATGCAGTAAATACTAAAAAAGTGCTATTTTTGTTATCTAATTTTTAAAAAAGAACGATGATTGATTTAACAGGAATTATTGCAATTAGTGGACAACCGGGATTATTTAAAGTGGTTGCTCAGTCTAAAAACGGAATTATTGTAGAAGGATTGGCAGATAAAAAACGTACTTCTATTAGCTCAACAGCTAAAGTAAGCTCATTAGAAGATATTAGCATGTTTACTACCGGAGAAGATAAACCGGTGGCAGAAATCATGAAAGCTATTTTTGATAAAGAAAAAGGTGGAGCTTGCATTGATGCAAAAGCGGATGATAAAACAGTAGTGGCTTATTTCGCATCAGTTTTACCTGATTATGATAAAGAACGTGTTTACACAAGTAATATGCGTAAATTATTTACTTGGTATAATGCTTTACAAACTTCAGGTAACTTAAAAGTGAAAGAAGCAGAAACTAAAGAAGAGTCTGCTGAAAAGAAAATTGTAAAAGCAGCTACTGAGAAAAAAGCAGCCGTTAAAAAAACAGCTACAAAAGATACTACCAAAACAAAAACAAGCACAGGCGTTAAAAAAACAGCTGGTGTCAGAAAAACTGGTGTAGCTTAATCAGTTTACTTATATTTATTGAAAGCCCTTTCGAAAGAGAGGGCTTTTTTGTTTTAGCAATTCCCCCTTTTAAGGGGGTGCCTGAAAGGCGGGGGATGTTAATGCAAGACATCCTCCGGCCTGCGGCCACCTCCTTCAAAGGAGGAATTGGTTCATCGTTCATAAAACGAATAAAAACCAATTAATATGATTTGATTTTGGATATAAAACTTTAATTTCAACTATTATTTAAAACACAACACTATGAACCGCCATTATATTCCAACAGATTTTAGAGTTAGTAATTGGGAACGATTACAGCCAATTTTAGAAGAATTAAAAAACAGAAAAATTAATTCTGTTGAAGAATTAAAACAATGGATGAAAGATCATAGTGAAGTAGAAGCTGTTTTAAATGAAGATGGTGCTTGGCGCTACATTAAAATGACCTGCAATACTCAAAACGAAGAACTGCAAGAATCGTTTAATTATTTTGTTACTCAAATAGAGCCTCATATCTCTCCATATACAAATGATTTAAATAAAAAATTAATTGATTCTCCTTTTGTGGACCAATTGGAAAAAGATACCTACTTTGTGTATGTACGTGGTGTAAAAAAAAGTATTGAATTATATCGCGAAGAAAATATTGAATTGCAAACAGAATTACGTCAGAAGGAACAAGAGTATGGTAATATTTCTGCTGCACAAACTATTACCTATAATAAAGAAGAAATTACTTTACAAAAAGCAGCCACTTATTTTAAAAGCAATGATAGAGAATTACGTGAAAGTATCTATCATCAAATACAAGCGCGAAGAGCAGAAGATGAAACTGAATTAAATACATTGTACGATGAGTTAATTGCTCTGCGCCACCAAGTTGCTTTAAATACGGGATTTGCTAATTACCGAGATTACAAACACGAAGAGTTAGGACGTTTTGATTATAGTGTACAAGATTGTTATAATTTTCAGGATGCGATACAACAACACATTGTTCCGTTAGTGAAGCAAAACGAACAAGCTCGTAAGGATGCTTTAAAATTAGACGTTTACAGACCTTGGGATAAAGAAGTAGATGCAGAAGGCAAAGAGCCTTTAAAACCTTTTACAACCGGTGCTGATTTAGCAGAAAAAACCATTACATGTTTTAATACCATTGATCCTTATTTTGGGGAGTGTATTACCATTATGCAAAACATCAAGCGTTTAGATTTAGAATCACGCATTGGTAAGGCACCGGGTGGTTACAATTATCCATTAATGGAAACCGATGTACCGTTTATTTTTATGAACGCCGTCGGTTTACATCGCGATATGGTAACCATGGTACACGAAGGCGGACATGCAGTTCATGCATTTTTAGCAGCCGATTTAGAGTTAACCGAATTTAAAAGCACACCAAGTGAAGTAGCTGAATTAGCGAGCATGAGTATGGAATTAATTAGCATGGAGCATTGGGAACCATTTTTTCCAAATCCGGATGATTTAAAACGTGCTAAGAAAGAACAATTAAATGATGTGTTAAAAGGTTTGCCTTGGATTGCATCCATTGATAAATTTCAGCACTGGATTTATACCAATCCAAAACACACCTTAGAAGAACGTTATGCTTATTGGATGCAAATCAGTAAAGACTTTGGAACTGGTGTGGTGGATTATACAGGACTGGAAAGTAATTTACAACGCTCATGGCAGGCTCAATTGCATTTATACGAAGTGCCATTTTATTATATCGAATATGGTATGGCGCAATTAGGAGCTATTGCGATGTGGCGCAGCTATAAACAAAATCCAAAACAGGCCTTAGAGAATTATAAAAAAGCCTTATCGTTAGGATATACTAAAACTATTCCTCAATTATATGAAACTGCAGGAATTAAATTTGATTTCTCTCCGGCTTATGTAAAAGAGTTAGCTGACTTTTTGAAAGCTGAATATGAGAAACTATAATGGCTTCGTCATTATGAGTGAAGCGAAGTAATCTCATATATAGAAAATTATACTAAATATGAGATTGCTTCGTCATACCTCCTCGCAATGACGGAGCGTTAAAAATCATCCTCCTCTTCTTCTTTCTTTTTAGGTTGAAGAGGTTTGTTGTCCTTAGGTTTTTCTTCACCAATTTGTATTTGAAAGGTTTGATTGGCTTTGGGTGTTTCTTTGGTTTTGGTGCTGTCTTTTTTAAAGAAACCAAATTCTTCTTTTAAAAGTTGTTTCAAATTTTGTTTCTCTTGCTTAATATCTTCTTTAATTTTTTCTTTAGCACCTTTTCTATCATACTTAATAGTTGGGTTATCAATTGGTCCGGTCATTAAAACAAAAACCGAACGTCTATTTTCAGGATCGTTTTCTACCAAAGATAATTCTTCATCAAAATCGTTATTTTTTCTTGGTTTTTTAGCTAATAGCTCGCTTAATAATAATTGTATATGATAATCAATCATATTATCAAAGGTATGTTTACCCCATAACTCTAAATTAATAGCATTAGATTTAATAGATGTTTTAGGAATGGTAATAATTCTGTTTTTTATTTCAACGGCACTTTGTAATGTAGAAAATTTAATATGCCTTAATTCATTAACATCAATATATTTTGCAAGACTTTCCAAAGGCTTAAAGCCAATTAATTCACCTCTTTCAATTAAAATACTACTGCTTACATTAATGCTATTTAAATCTGCATTTAGTTTTTTATCCCATGTCCCCGAAAAATCAATTCCTGCGGTAACAAA
>JAEUTR010000446.1 GCA_016787365.1 Bacteroidia bacterium | reverse complement strand
TATGAATTATGTCGCAATTCTTAACCATATATTAATTTACTTTTTTGGCTTAAAAACCGTACTTTCGTTCTCTTAAATTTAACATTTATGGCAAAATTTAGAAAACAAGACGCCCTTGATTACCACTCTCAGGGAAGACCCGGAAAAATTGAAGTAATTCCCACTAAACCATATAGTACCCAAAGAGACTTAACACTTGCATACTCTCCCGGCGTTGCAGAACCCTGTTTAGAAATTGAAAAAAATCAGGAAGACGCCTATAAATACACAGCAAAAGGAAACTTAGTAGCTGTTATTAGTAACGGAACGGCTGTTTTAGGTTTAGGTGATATAGGAGCATTGGCTTCAAAACCGGTAATGGAAGGAAAAGGATTACTCTTTAAAATATTTGCCGATATTGATGTATTTGATATTGAAGTAGACACTAAAAATATTGATGAGTTTGTTAATACCGTAAAAAATATCTCCTGCACTTTTGGTGGAATTAATTTGGAAGATATTAAAGCGCCTGAATGTTTTGAAATCGAACGTCGTTTAAAAGAAGAATTAAATATTCCTTTAATGCACGATGATCAGCATGGAACTGCCATTATTTCTTCTGCCGGCTTACTGAACGCTGTAGAAATTTCTGGCAAAAAAATGAACGAAGTAAAAGTAGTCATTAATGGCGCTGGTGCTTCTGCTAACTCCTGCGCTAAAATGTACATTGCTGTTGGTGTAAAAAAAGAAAACATTTTAATGTTGGATAGTAAAGGTGTTATTAATAAAAGCCGAACTGACTTAGACCAATACAAAACATTTTTTGCCTCAGATAATACTAAAGTAAATACTTTAGAAGAAGCTATTAAAGGTGCGGATGTATTTGTTGGCTTATCTAAAGGAAATATCCTATCACAAGATATGGTTCGTTCCATGGCAAAAAACTGTATTGTATTTGCATTAGCAAATCCAACTCCTGAAATTAGCTATGAGGAAGCCATTGCTGCTCGCCCTGATATTATTATCGCAACTGGTCGCAGCGATCATCCTAATCAAGTAAACAATGTATTAGGATTCCCTTTTATTTTTAGAGGAGCTTTAGATGTTCGTGCCACTTGCATTAACGAAGAAATGAAATTAGCAGCCGCTTTAGCTATTGCAGCCTTAGCAAAAGAAAGTGTTCCTGATTATGTGAATTTAGCTTACGGTTCAAAAAACTTGACATTTGGCACAGATTATATTATTCCTAAACCAATTGATAATCGTTTAATTTCTATTGTAAGTTCGGCAGTTGCAAAAGCTGCAATTGATAGTGGTGTTGCAAAACGTATTATAACCGATTGGGATGCTTATCGCATGGAATTAGATAATCGTTTGGGTAAGGATAATAAATTAATGCGAAGCATTGCCAATAAAGCAAAATCTAATCCTAAACGTGTTGTATTTACCGAAGCAGATACTTACAAAATTTTAAAAGCTGCTCAGGTTGCAAAAGACGAAGGCATTGCCAAACCAATATTATTAGGTAATAAAGAAAAAATTCTAGCCTTATTGGAAGAGCATCAAATTGATATGGGTGATACACCTATTATTGATACCTGGTTATCTGATGAAGAAAACAGAAGAAATGAGTTTGGCGATTTATTATGGTTAAAACAGCAACGTCGTGGATTAACCCAATACGATGCCCGCAAATTAATGCGTGATAGAAATTACTTTGGAGCCATGATGGTGGAACAAGGTTTGGCAGATGCTATGATTTCGGGCTTAACCCGTAAATATGGAGCACCTATTAAACCTGCGTTAGATGTAATTGGTGTTCAGGAAGGTGTAAGTCGTGTTGCAGGTTTGTATATGATGATTACAAAAAGAGGGCCTTACTTTTTTGCAGATACAACCATGAATACTGATCCAACTGCGCAACAATTGGCTGATATTGCCATACTAACCGCTAGCACAGTAAAACAATTTAATATTACACCAAGAATAGCCATGCTTTCCTATTCCAACTTTGGTTCGGCAGAAGGAGAAGTTCCTAAAAAAGTGCAGGAAGCTGTGAAAATATTACATAAAAACTATCCAGGATTAATTGTAGATGGAGATGTTCAGGCAAATTTTGCAGTCAATAATGATTTATTAAAAGAACAGTTCCCTTTTAGTACATTGGTGGATAAAGATGTTAATACATTCATTTTTCCTAACCTGGCATCGGGCAATATTGCATACAAATTATTACAGGAATTAGGTGGAGCTGAAGCTATTGGTCCGGTATTAATGGGCTTAAAAAAGCCGGTTCACGTATTGCAATTAGGAAGTTCAGTTCGTGAAATTGTAAATATGATCACAATTGCTGTTGTGGACGCTCAAAACAAAAAATAGTTTTATTAAAGTATCATAAAAAAAGAGGCTTATAAAAGCCTCTTTTTTTATTTAGATAACTCTATAAATCTTTCATCAAAACTTTGTACAATTCAATCATTCCTTCAATATCTTTTTTGTGTACCTTTTCGTTTGGCGTATGCACAAACTGCTCAGCTGCACCAATAAAACACCAGTCCCAAACATTCTCGGCCATTTGAAGTTCCTTCGCATCACTTCCTCCCGATCCTTCTACTTCTAATTGAAAAGTAACTTTATGTTTTTTAGCGATATCGATAATTTTATTTATGTAACTACGACGAGGAATTAAACTATCGCGCATACTAATTACTGGACCTTTAGCTGGAAATACACCATCCGAAATCCAGGAAATATCAGAAATTAATGCTTGAGAAATTTTGTAATTATCAGCTAAATATTTTTGCAAATAAGACACGCTGCCTCCACCATGTTCTTCCCAAGTACTAAATACAATCACACCATCTTTTAAAGTCTCAGCCACTTTTAAAGCGTTATAACAACCTAAGCGGTTATCCATATAACAACATTGAACGTATTC
>JAEUTR010000426.1 GCA_016787365.1 Bacteroidia bacterium | reverse complement strand
TTGCTTAGATCAATCATTGTCTGACAATCAATACGAGATTATTGTTGTAAATGACTGTAGTACTGATAATACATTGCAAATACTGGAGAATTATAAAGACCGAATACGTGTTTTTAATTTTGAAAAAAATTGTGGATTATCTGCAGCAAGAAATTTTGGAGTAAAAAAAGCATTAGGCCAATTTATTATCTTCTTAGATGCGGATGATTATTTACAAAGAGATTTATTGTTAATTCAAAAGACATTTCTTTCCGAAAATAATACCCTGGATGCAGTTTCAGTTGATTATTACTTAGTAGATGATAGGGGTTCACATATTCAGCATGTAAATTCTGAGCAAAAACCTATTGCTTGTGGTATTATGTTTAGAAAGGACTTGCTTATTGATATTGGATTGTATGACGAAAGTTTTAGAGCCAGAGAGGAAGAAGATTTACGAATTCGTTTTTTGAAAAAGCATTCGATTTATAACATTATTTTGCCGTTATATCGTTACCGTATGCATGATCATAATTTGACAAAGAACGAAGAGGAAATGGATAAATACAAGCAAAAGCTTGATGATAAACATGGTTAATTTAAAAGCCGGAAAAATTTATTTACGTCCAATTGAATTGAAGGATGTTAACTCTAATTATTTGTCTTGGCTTCATGATCGGGAAGTAATGCAGGGAATAGCTACTTCTGGATATACATTGGAGAATTTAAAAGTATATGTAGAAGAACGGTTAAACAAACAGGATGTTGCTTTTTTTGCTATTTGCAGTAAAGATACAAATGAACACATTGGAAATATAAAAATTGATTTTCACGATAAACAGGCTAATGTATCAGAGTTGGGATTGTTGATTGGTAATAAAAACTATTGGGGAAAAGGAGTAGGGTATGAAGCTTGTAGATTGGCTATGGATTACGGATTCAATACTATGGGTATTCGAAAACTGTATCTTGCTGTTTATGAAAATAATCTGAATGCTAAAAAATTGTATGAAAAATTAGGGTTCAAATTGGAAGGAACGTTGAGAAAGCATGTCATGGCTGATGGCCATTTATATCATAAATATTTGATGGGAATTTTTAAAGAAGAGTTTAAATGAATTTGGTAATTATTCAGGCTAGAATGGGTTCATCGCGTTTGCCCGGAAAAGTTTTAAAAAAAATTAAAGGATATACTTTGTTGGAAATTCAACAAATGCGAATTAAACCTTCTCAATTAGTTGATCAAATTGTTATTGCTACTACTACTAACCCTGAGGATGATGTTATTGCAACGTTTTGTTTAGAAAAAAATATTAGTTATTCAAGAGGTAGTGATTGGGATGTATTAGATCGATATTATCAGGCAGCTAAAAAATATAACCCTGTAAACGTTATTCGATTAACATCCGATTGCCCCTTGCACCATTATTCGGTTGTTGATTTTGTAATAGATGAATATTTGAAATCAGAAAAAGATTATTTTTCGAACAGTAATAACGAACCTGACTTTTTGGAAGATGGATTTGATGTGGAAGTCTTTTCTTTCAAAGCTCTTGAAGCAGCATGGAAAGAGGCTAAACTGCTGTCAGAACGAGAGCATGTAACCCCTTACATTAAAAACTCCGGAAAATTTTCATGTGCTTGGAAAAAGTATAATAAGGATTATCAGTACAAACTCTCAGTTGATTCCGAAAACGATTTTAAAGCAGTCGAAATGATATTCAATTCATTTGACACACTTACTGATTTTGGAATGGATAATGTTTTATCGCTTTTGAAGTTGAAGCCGGAAATATTGAAATTGAACAAAGAAAGTATTATTAATTCGGGATATACAAAGTCAATACAGAACGATAAAAAAATATAGGAACTATGATTACAAATTTTACAAAGTCAAACGACTATAGAAAAAAAATACATGATCTTATTCCGGGTGGCGCGCATACTTATAGCAAAGGTGATGACCAATTTCCTTTATTATCGCCCGCCTCTATAACACATGGCAAAGGGAGTCATGTGTGGGATGAAGACGGAAATGAATATATAGAATGTTTAGCAGGCTTAGCATCCGTCAGTTTGGGACACGCCTATGAACCTGTAATAGAACGTATTACTGAAGAATTAAAAAAGGGAAACAATTTCTCAAGGCCATCAGTAATTGAAAGAGAAATTGCTGAAAAATTCTTATCAATGGTTGGAACACATGACATGATTAAATTTGCCAAAAATGGCTCAGTAGTAACAACTGCTGCTGTTAAATTAGCTCGTGCTTATACAGGACGAAAATTAATTGCAAGACCTGCAGAACATCCATTTTATTCATATGATGATTGGTTCATTGGCAGCACTGATGTGAAAAGCGGAATCCCCAACGACATTAGTAATTTAACAGTGACCTTTAAAGCAGATGATTTACAATCATTAAAAGAGTTATTTGAAAAATATCCCGATCAGATTGCTTGCATTATTTCTGAACCTGAAAAAATGAATGTACTCGTAGACAACTTTTTAAAAGATGCAATTGATTTAGCTCACAAGCACGGTGCTCTTTGGATTATGGATGAAATGATTACTGGATACAAAACAGATTTTCCTGGTTCTATGAAAAAATATAATGTAGTGCCTGATATGACGACTTGGGGTAAAGGCATTGCTAATGGATTTTCGTTTTGCTGTTTAACAGGTAAAAAAGAGGTGATGGAATTAGGCGGCATTCGTAATGCTGGCAAAGAAAAGTTATTTTTGATTAGTACAACACATGGAGGAGAAACTTCTAGTATTGCAGCTGCTTTGGCAACAATGGACGAATTTAAGAAGAATAATGTAATTGCTAATAATCAGGCATTAGGACAAAAATTTATTGAGGGATCTAAAGCTATTTTTCAAAATCATGGATTGGCGCACTCCATTAAAAACTTACAATTTAACTGGCATGCCTCATTAGGATATTTTGATAATGAAGGAAATAATTCTTTTGGTTTACGTACTTTGTTTCATCAAGAGTTAATAAAGTGTGGCGTTTTATTTCAAGGAATTTTTTGCCCACATTTTTCACATACCGATAAAGATTTAGAACATATTTTAAATGCGATGGATGAATCTTGTTCGGTTTATAAAAAAGGATTGAATGAAGGATTTGAAAAATATTTAATAGGAGAAGCAATTAAACCAGTGTTTAGAAAAATTATATAATCTTTGCTTAAAATAACACAAACAAACTCTATTATTTTAAATTTCATAAGGTTCTTGTGCAGTCAGGGAGTTGTGTTGGGTCATTTAATGCATTTTTTCAACTTTAAAAATTCATTTTTTAATGGGATTGCAAGCTATTGTGTTTTGTTATTTTTTATATTATCAGGGTTTCTAATTTCATACAGCTTAAGTTCCAATTTAAATAAAAATTCAAACTATAATTTTAGAGTTTTTTTTGTAGACCGTTTTTTTAGAATATATCCACCTTTTGTGGCGGCATTGATTTTGGTTTTATTTTTGGATATAATTGTTT
>JAEUTR010000422.1 GCA_016787365.1 Bacteroidia bacterium | reverse complement strand
GGTGTCCGTGTAGATCGTTTTGATGCAAATCAAAAAGTATTGAAAGATCAATATTTATTTCACGAAGCATATACAGCTGGTGAGAAATCTCAAGGAAAACCAGGAAACATTAAAGATGATTATATAGTTTATGTGGATAATGTTAAAGCAACAAATCCGGAAATTATTGGGTATAGAAATGGAACAACTTGGTATAATAGCGAAGGGAAAGAATTATCTGATCCTAAAGGTTTGGTGAGAGATGGTAAATTGACACCTTGGTTAAAAGATGCTGATTTTGCAGACAAAAATGCTTTTAGTGTGAATGCCTTTAAAGATTATGTTCCTCAAATTAATGTGATGCCTCGTGTGGCTTTCTCTTTCCCTATTTCGGATGTGGCTAATTTCTTTGCACATTACGATGTTTTAACCCAACGTCCTTCTGATGGGTTAATGCGTTTTGATCCAAAAGATTATTATTTTATCGGGTCTACCTCTAGTAGCCCATTTATTACAAATTCAAACTTAAAGCCTGAAAAAACAATTGATTATGAAATTGGCTACAATCAGGTATTAAATCAAAAGAAAAATGCTGCTTTAAAAATCACAGCTTTTTATCGTGAGTTAAGAGATCAAATTACCTTAGTTTCTCTAACAAATGCATATCCTAAAACATACCAAACATATGCAAATAAAGATTTTGGTACAGTTAAGGGTTTAAGTGCCGAATTTGATTTAAGAAGATCAGGTGGAATTTCGTTAACAGCAAACTATACATTACAATTTGCTGAAGGGTCTGGTTCAAATGCTAACTCAGGTGCAAACTTATCAGGATCTGATCAACCTAACCTTCGTATTACTTTGCCTTTAGATTATGATCAACGTCATACGATGACTATCAATTTAGATTACCGTTTTGGAGAAGGGAAAGATTACAAAGGCCCACAATTTAATCGCAAGAAAAAAGATGCTGTACAAACAGTGCAGGTATTACAAAATGTAGGAGCTAATGTTGTTTTCCGTATAGGTTCTGGTACACCTTATACACGTGACGTTTCAGCAACTCCAGTTGGCGGTCGTTCTCAAATTAATGGGTCTATTAATGGATCTACTAAACCTTGGCAGTTTAGAACCGACTTAAGAATTGATAAGAGTATCGATTTAACATTAGGTAAAAAAGATTCTGAAAAGAAAAAAGATGCGAACTTGGTTATTTACTTACAAATATTAAATATTTTAAATACAAGAAACGTGTTAGGAGTATATAATTACACTGGTAATCCGGATGATGATGGATATTTAACTTCATCTCAGGGGGAGTTATATGTAAACAGTAATCCTACAACTGCAAATGCATTTACAGATCAGTACAATATTTTTATAAATAACCCGGGGAATTATTCAAGACCTCGTACATTTAGAATTGGTGTAACATTAAATTTTAATTAATATTAAAATAGTAGCAATATTATGGAAATCATGAATAAGTTCAATAAAAATCTTTTGATTGCAGCCGTATCGCTAAGCGCTATGTCTGGTTTTGCAAGAGAGAAGTATGGTAGTACGTTTAAAAGCGCGGCTCCTGAAAGAGTAATGGCGGGATGTACTCCGGCTCAGTCTTCGGCCGAATTATCAGTAAATAACGTAAGAACAATCATATATTCTGGTTCAGATATGTGGTGGGATTTATTCGGCGGTGGAAACGCTTGGTATTTTGTTCCAAAAGTTGAGGATCGTTCAAAAGGCGCATCTTCTAATTTTGCTGGTAACGTTTGGTTTGGTGGAATCGATGCTGGTAATCAGTTAAAAATTGCGGCACAAACGTATCGTCAGTCTGGAGTTGATTTCTGGACAGGTCCTTTAACTACTACGGATGCTACTACAACATCAGATGTATGTCAAAAATATGATAAAATATTTAAGATCACGCGTAAAGAGGTAGATGATTTTGTATTATCTGGTGGACCTATTACTACAGGAATTAGAGAATGGCCTGGTAATGGAGATTTATCATTAAATCAAGCTCAAATATTGGCTCCTTGGGTAGATAAATTTGGGGTTCCTGGTGGAGATGGCGTTTACGAGCCAGAGCAAGGCGATTATCCTTATTATGATGTATATAATGCAGGAGGGAAAGACGTATTAGGCGTTTGTAAGGCTCGTGTTTTTGGTGATGAAACGTTGTGGTGGGTTTATAATGATAATGGAAGTAATCACGTAGCAACAGGCGGTAGAGCCATTGGTATGGAAATTCGCGCACAGGCTTTTGCCTTTAAAACAACAGATGAAATTAACAACATGACGTTTTACAACTATCAGTTAGTAAATCGTTCTTCTTTCGCTTTATATGATACATACATGACAGTTTGGACGGATGCGGATTTAGGTTATTATTTAGATGATTATATTGGTTGTGATGTTCAAAGAGGCTTGGGATATATTTATAATGCAACTCCAAACGATCCTACAGTATCGGGTACTAATGGATATGGAGCTTATGTGCCAGCTTTTGGTTGCGATTTCTTTCAAGGACCTATTAATACGACTGATGGTATTGATAATAATGGTGTAAATGGTGTTGATGAACCTGGTGAGCAAATGGGAATGACAAAATTTTTGTACTTTAATAACTCTTTTCCGGGCGTACCTTTACAAACAACCGATCCTCAAAATGCAACTCAATATTATCAGTATATGACTGGTTTTTGGAGAGATGGTACACCTGTTACTTGTGGTGGTAATGGTTATGGAGGAAGTATTCCAACTAGTTTTGTATATCCTGCAGATACATATACAAATGGTGCTTGTGGTGCTGCTACTTGGTCAGAAAGTGGTACACCTGGTGATAGACGTTTCATGCAATCATCTGGTCCATTTGAACTACAACCTGGTGCCGTAAACTATATTACAGTAGGATTACCTTGGGCTAGAACAACTTCTACTGATCCTAAGGCATCTATTCCTTTATTAAAAATTGCTGATGATAAAGCACAGGCATTATTTGATAACTGTTTCCGTGTATTGAGTGGGCCGGAAGCTCCGGATATGACAATACAGGAAATGGAAAACGAATTAATTATTTATTTTTCCAACAAGCCAGGATCTAATAACTATTTAAATCAATATAAAGAACTAGATGTGTCTATTTTGGTAGATACAATTTCTCCAACAAACCCGGGAGGACATTATAGAATGGTTGATCGTTACTATAGATTTGAAGGGTTTAAGGTATATCAGTTAAAAAATAGTCTAATCACGCAAGAGGAGTTAACAGATGCTTCAAAAGCCAAATTAGTATTTAACTGTGATTTGCAAAATGGTATTAAACGCATTATTAATTATGAATATGATGCCTTAACCGGAGGGGATATCCCGAAAGAAAAAGTTTATGAAACTTCTACGAGTGATAAGGGAATCATGTCTACATTTCATTTCACAAGAGATGCATTTTCATCAGCTTCAGATGCAAAAGTAATTAATAATAAAGAGTATTATTTCTTTTGCGTAGCCTATGGATATAACCAATATGGAGAATATAAAGAAGATACACCATGGTCTACTATTGATTTAGCTACAAATTATACGGCACCATGTACAGAAGGTCAAAAACGTCCATATTTAGAGGGGCGTAAATCCAAAAAAGCATTTGGTATTCCTCATAATCCTGCACCCGAAAAAAATGGGTCAATTATGAATTCAGTATACGGTTATGGACCTAAAGTTACACGAATTGAAGGACAAGGAAATGGAGGAAATTATTTAGAATTAACACAATCTTCTGTTAATGATATCTTGGCAAGTCCAACAGGTAGAGCAGATCAAATTACATATGAAAATGGACGTGGTCCAATTAGTATTAAGGTAGTTGATCCTTTAAATGTTCCTAATTCCACTTTCTCATTGGCATTTGTTAACAGAAATTGGAAAAATAATTTAGATACAGTTAATTCGGATCCATGTAGATTGTCTACTTACCACAAACAATTCCAATTACCGTTATTAACAAAATCAAGTTCAATTGATGGGCTTGTAAATCAGGATACTGCTACTTGGATACTAAAAGATTTACAATCTCAGAAAGAATACTATCCATGTAAATCAATTAAGCTTAACGAAGAATATTATTTCAGTGATTTAGGCTTATCAGTTAATATTGGTGCAGTTAGAGATGTTGCGGGTATTACTTTCCCGTATAGTACTTCTTCCGACAAAATTGTTAAGGCAGGAGATGTGATTGGAGCCTCTGTTAGTTTTGCCAATTCTGCATTATCATGGTTATCTGGGGTTCAGGATATTGATGGTGAAACTCCTTTCAACTGGATTAGGTCAGGAACTTATGAATCTACTCCAAATTTATTTTTAAGTGATTATATGGTAATTAATAGTACAAGTAGTCCACCAAATGGTATTTGGGCGGATGAGGGGCAATATTTTGAAAATATTTTGGGAGGAACTTGGGCGCCTTATGCTTTGGTTGCTGCATCCAAAACAAATTCTGTGGAAGCGGCTCCTGGTTTTCCAAATATGTTTACTACCACATTATCAAATACCTTATCACCAATGTACGATTTAAGAACTTTGGCCAGTGTGGATATTGTATTAACTAACGATAAGAGTAAATGGACACGCAGTTTAGTTTTAGAGGAAAATGATGAGCCATCATCTATTCCTTCTGGAGCTAATAAATTAGAGCCAAGAAGAAGAAAATCTGTGGATAAGCAAGGCGTTGCTCTAGGAGATCCTGGTTGTGTTACCTCTGAGGCATTTTTAGATTCAGCGGGAACAGGGCAGCCTTATCAAACTGGTTTATCTTGGTTCCCTGGATATGCAATTAATGTTGAAACCGGTGAAAGATTAAATATTGCGTTTGGCGAGGATTCTTACCAAGTGGATAATAATGGAGATGATATGATGTGGAATCCAAACCATGTCATCACCAAGCCTACATACCGCTACGCTTTTGGTGGCAGACATTATATTTATGTTTTCGGAAATAATAGGAGTGGAACAAAATATAATGGTTTTGCACCTGCTGCGGTTAAAGGAAAATTAATTGGCTCTGGCAATTATTCTAAATTTGCTGATTTAGTAGAAACATACAAATATGCATATGCGAATTCAATAGTTGCTGGTTCAGGAAATCCTAAAAAGAGTGCAAATGTTATTTTAAATAATATTTGGACTGATGCAATGTGGGTAAATATTCCGGTTACTATTGATTCGAGATATAATTTCAAAAATCCGGGAAATATCCCTTGTGATGCAAAAGTGTCTTTGCGTGTTAAAAAAGCATATAGACCTAGCATGGCAGGTAGTACTCGTGTAGATTCTTCTTCTAATACTACAGCAGGTTATCTCAATACTACTCTTGCCTTAGATAATAGATTTTGTCCTGCAATATTTCCTGTGTTCCCATTATCAGCGAATAATGGTAGTTTAGCAGTTAGACCAAGTTATGATACATTATCGAATCCGGTTAACAATAACTACAACATGTATACGTTTAATACAGCAGATATTTTTTCTGAAATAAATAATGCTGATAAAATAAAATCTGCTTTAGATTTGATTAATGTTGTGCCTAATCCTTATTATGCTTATTCATCTTATGAAACAGGAAGGATTGATAACAGAGTAAGGATAACCAATTTACCTAATAAATGTAAAATTAAAATTTTCACTTTAAATGGAACTTTAATTAGAACATTTGATAGAGACGTGTCTGGGCAGGAAGATATAACTGCTGTAGAAACTGATTTTAGCCGTTCTAAACGAATCTCTTTCCAGGATTGGGATTTGAAAAATCAAAGTGGTATTTCTGTCGCAAGTGGATTGTATATCATACATATTGATGTACCGGGTGTAGGAGAAAAAATATTGAAATGGTTCGGAGTAATGAGACCATTAGATTTACAAAGCTACTAGTTGTTAAATAGGATAATAAGATAAATTATGAAGTCATTTTTAAATAAATCATTAGGTGTTGTTTTAGCGGGTAGTATTATAGCTGCAGGGTTTAATGCAAATGCTGGTAACCCGGAGCGTGCTGGTCAGGCCGGAGCATCACAATTGTTAATTAATCCTTATGCTCGTTCTTCGGGATGGGCTGGAGCAAATGGCGCACGTATAAAAGGGCTTGAATCTCAATATATCAATGTTGCTGGAATTGCTGCAACTCGTAAAACGGAATTGATGTTTATGAGATCAGCTTGGTTAGTTGGAACTGGTATTAATATCAATACGTTTGGATTATCTCAACGCGTAGGAGAAACTGGCGCTATTGCTTTAGGTATTATGTCAATTAACGCGGGAAAGATTGAAAGAACAACTGAAGATCAACCTGAAGGTGGGTTAGGAACATTTACACCACGTTTTACAAACATTGCTTTGTCTTATGCTAAAGCTTTTTCGGATAACATCTCAGGAGGAATTACATTGAGAGTTATATCAGAAGGAATTGATAACGTGAAGGCTCAAGGCGTGTCCATAGATGCAGGGATACAATATCATACAGGTAAATATGACCAAATACATTTGGGCGTTGCTTTAAAAAATATTGGGCCAAAAATGCAGTACAAAGGCGATGGTTTATCTTCTCAAAGAACTATCACCAGTGCTTATGGTACAGAATACCAATTAACTATTAATAATAAGTCAAATGCGTTTGAGTTACCGGCATTGTTAAATATTTCGGCAGCGTATGATATTTATTTATTAAAAGATACGACAGGAAGATTAAAGACTCATCGTGTTTCAGTTGCAGGTAATTTTACATCTAACTCATTTACTAAAGATAATTTTTTAGTAGGGTTAGAATATGGTTGGAAAGAAATAGTAATGGTTAGAGCAGGGATGGTTACTGAAAAAGGAATTTTTCAAGGAGAAGGAAATCGTACGACAGCATTTACAGGACCGTCTTGCGGAGCTACAATTGAGATTCCTTTCGGGGAGAAAAAATCTACATTTGGTATAGATTATTCTTATCGTTTTACTAACCCATTTGGAGGTGTTCACTCATTTGGTGCTAGGATAAATTTATAATTTGTATATTTGATCATTCATTTATGAGTCCCGTCCCGATAGATATCGGGACGGGATTCTTTTATTTTTAAAATACATATAAAATGGCAACAGTTGCGTATTACACAGAAGAAGGATTACAAAAATTAAAGGACGAATTACATCAATTAAGAACCGTTGAACGTAAAAATGTAATTAAACAAATTGCTGAAGCAAGGGATAAAGGAGATTTATCTGAAAATGCTGAATATGATGCTGCTAAAGATGCTCAAGGCTTATTAGAAATTAAAATTGCTAAACTAGAAGAAATAGTATCAAATGCCCGTGTGGTTGATAGTTCTAAGCTAGACATTACAAAGGTGAGTATTTTAACCACGGTTAAAATTAAAAACCTAAAAAACAACATGGAAATGAAGTATACCATTGTTGCAGAGAATGAAGCGGATTTAAAAGCCGGAAAAATTTCGATAGATTCTCCTATTGGCAAGGGTTTGGTTGGGAAAAAAGTAGGTGATAAGGTAGATGTTGTTGTTCCAGCAGGAACTATTCCTTTTGAAATTATTGAAATTTCTCTCTAAAAATAAATGCCTAGTATTTTTTCTAAAATAGTCGCTGGAGAAATCCCTTGTTACAAAGTTGCAGAAAATGAATTTTTTCTTGCATTTTTAGATGTTTTTCCTCTAAAAAAAGGCCATGTGTTAGTGATTCCTAAAAAAGAAGTGGATTATATTTTTGATTTAGATGAAAACACATATCATGGTTTAATGGCTTTTGCCAAACAGGTTGCCATCGCGATAAAAAGAGCTGTTCCTTGCAATCGTGTAGCTGTTAGCGTATTAGGATTAGAGGTTCCTCATGCCCATGTTCATCTAATACCAATGAACACAATGAGTGATGTTAATTTTTCAAATGAAAAACTAAAATTATCGAAAGAAGAATTTGAAGAAATAGCTTCACGGATTAAAAACCACATCTAGCCGACTTGTAGCGTATACTTACCTTATTTATCATTTTTTGACGAATCCTCGTTAAGAAAAACAGTTATATTTGCAGCCTAAAATTATTTCCCATTATGGACAAAAAGTCGCTTATAGGTTTAGGTTTAATTGCAGCTATTTTAATTACATGGTTAGCTTTAACCGGACCAAGCAAAGAACAAATTGCAAGAAACAAACAACTCAGAGATTCTATTGAGCTTGCTACCAAAGCTCAACAAGTGGCAGAAGAAGCTAAAATTGCAGCTCAAAAAATCGTAAAGCAAAAAGATACACTTTTAAATTCGGCAGTTTCCGATTCAATTATAGCACTTCAAAAAGCTAGTTTGTACCAAGATTTTTCAGTTTCTACTAATGGAAAAGCAGAAGTAGTGACCTTAGAAAATGAAAATATTAAAGTTTATTTATCTACAAAAGGAGGAAGTGTTCAAAAAGTTGAATTAAAAAATTATAATCGTTATGGTAAAACTGAGCCTTTGGTTTTATTTGATAAAGATTCAACGTCACAAAACTTGCAGTTTAATGCATTTGCTAATAACATGCGCTTGTCAACAGATAGTTTCTATTTTAAAGCATCTTCTTTGTCTGAAAAAGTATCTGGCAATGGCTCTGTCTCAGTAATCTTAAAACTGGAAACGTCGAAACCTGAAAGTTACATAGAGTATATTTATTCTTTAAAAGGAAATGATTATATGCTGGATTATGATGTAAATTTTGTAGGCATGCAAAATATTATTTCCGGTAAAAATAATTCGATAACAAT
>JAEUTR010000346.1 GCA_016787365.1 Bacteroidia bacterium | reverse complement strand
CCTGATGATAATGCATATAAATTTCATCTCCCGCACTGCCTGTTCTAAATCCTGATTTACTGTAATCGTCTTCCATAGTACTTATATATAATACTCCTTTTGGATTTAAAATAGCAACAGAATCACTGATTAACTTAATTGCTTCTTCTTTTGAGAGATATGGCAGTACAAAACCACACATAATAGCATCATATGTTTTTTTAAGTTTCTCAATAGCTCTGCTATCCATTATGTCAAACTTAGCTTCAGGATTATTTATTCGTGCCAGTTCAATCATGTTAGGCGCTAAATCTGTTCCAAATATTTTTAAATCAGGGCGTTTATGGAGTAAATATTTAGTAATATTTCCAGGGCCGCAAGCTAATTCCAATACTTCAGCATTTTGATTTTTAATATGATTACAAAATGTATCAAAAGTATCATGATAAAGAGATACATCCATAAATTTATTTTGATAAGCACTCGCATGCTTATTAAATATCTCTACTGCTATTTTAGTCTTATCCATTAAATATCAAATATAAACAAATCTAAAAAATGAATTACATATTTAATTGGTACTGTATCAGAATAAAGTTTAAATCTTATAATATCTGTCACTTCGAGCACGGCAAAAATTTAGTAAACTTTTGAGCGAGGTTGAAGGAAAGCAGAAGTGTTCTAACGTAAGTTTCTTAGTGTTCTCGACTTCGCTCGAACTGACAATCCAACTTTATTCTGTTACCTCTTCTTTTAAATCAAACATAATTATAAATTTGTATAAAGCTAAAACTATGAAAAATTTTCTTTTTATAATTATTGTTCCTTTTATATTAATGGTATTGTATCAACCACTAAATAACAAGCCATCTGAGGTAATGATAAAAAAAGACGCAAAAAAACTTGCGGAATATTACCGTCAGCGTGTAATAAAAGGGGAAAGTATGGCTTCATTGGCTACACTATATAGTGAAGATCCGGGATCGGCAAGTAACGGTGGACAGTATAAAAACGTTACCAAGGGAATGTTTGTTCCTGAGTTTGAAACTGTGGCATTTAATTTAAAACCAAACGAAATATCAGAAGTATTTGAAACCCAATTCGGCTTTCACTTCATTCAATTAATTTCACGCAAAAATGACGTACTTGATTTAAGACATCTATTAATTACAAGAGATTAATAAATTAAAACACCCTATAATAATAAAGACCTTCTGCTTATCGCAGAAGGTCTTTATTATTATCGATAGTTTTTATTAAAAAACATTAAACTCTGCTAACATTTACAGCATTTAATCCTTTTTTGCCTTCTTGTGTATCGTATGTTACTTCATCATTTTCTTGAATTTCATGTATTAATCCTGATGCATGCACAAACACTTCTTGTCCGTTTTCACCTTTAATAAATCCAAATCCTTTTGCGTCGTTAAAAAATTTTACTGTTCCTTTATTCATATTGTTTTTGTTTTTTTGTGCCTGTCAATTGTTGACAAGCGGGTTTTATTTATTTGTTTTATTGTTATTTATTAAGAGGATGAAACTTCGCTTATAAAAGTATTGAGAATACTACACAAATTACTAAATGGAAATATCATTAATCATGTTTAAATTATACTATTAAATTTCCCTAAGGAAATAAACCTTCATTATTCGCCAGAAAAAATGTAAAAATTATCGAATTGCAATTAGAGGTTACAAACCAGATTGTGATACAATCTTCATAAGAAGTTTACAAATATAACCTTTATTATCGAGTATCCTAAAATAATTCCAAATTAAATTACCGACGACCTTCTTAATCTGTCGTTTATCGCTAAACCGAGGCCTTGTTCGGGTAACAATTCTGCAATAATAACATCCACATCAGCCTCATCTAATTCTCTTAAAAAAGAAAATAAATTCGTAGCAGCTTCCTGATAATTTTTCGCGACAGATAAATTTTTAACAACAGTTGTTGCCTTTAAAATATTATCATTTCCAAAAACGATAGCTCCTATTTTTTTATCTGAATGTATGTTTTGTAAATCGTTTATATCACCAATATAAACAGGTTTTTTAGGAGCATAATGACTTTTTAATTGCCCAGGCGCTTTTGGATTACTGGATTGATTTAACTGAACCGACACTTTGCCTACTATAGATTCTATAGCATCAATGGATAATCCGCCTAAACGATATACAATTATTTCACCATTTTCTTCACCTACAATGGTTGATTCTAATCCAACTTCACAATTACCACCATCTAAAATGTAAGGTATTTTTAATCCTAATTGTTTTTGAACATGCTCTGCTGTAGTAGGACTGATATATCCAAAAGGGTTTGCACTTGGAGCAGCTAAAGGAAAATCGATTTGAGATAATAATTGTAAAGTTAAGGGATGATTAGGAATTCTCACTCCTACTCTATCCAAGCCCGATGTTACTAAATTGGGGACAATCTCCTTTTTTGGTAATAGTAAAGTTAAAGGCCCTGGCCAAAAAGCCTTTGCTAATTTCAATAATGACGGATGAATATCTTTTGTAATTTTCAGAACCTCATTCAAAGAATGTGTATGAACAATTAAAGGATCAAATGTTGGGCGATCTTTAGCTTCAAAAATTTTAGCTACAGCAACAGGATTTACAGCATTAGCTGCTAGTCCATAAACCGTTTCGGTTGGTATTGCCACTAATTGCTCTTTTTCTAAAAAAGCCTTTGCCTTTGTAATATCTTTCCCTGTTTCTGCCACTTGGCAAATATAGTTGTTTGTATAACATATAAAGTGAGTTTTTTTTACCACATAGACACATAGTTTAGGCTTGAAAAGTTATTGGATAGGAACTTCACTTTTCATATATGCACTATGTGAAAAAACATGTTTTCTATCTTGTACTTTTCACACTAAATATTCTATGTTTCTATGCGGTTCAAAGCTTACAATTTGCCTATATATAATCTCATTTTACACTGTTTTATAACGGTAATTTTTGTATTTTTATAGCCTTTATATTTAGAACTCTTTTACAATGAAAATATCATACAACTGGTTAAAAACCTTAATAAATATTGATTTAACTCCAGAACAAGTAGATGAATATCTAACTTCTTCAGGATTAGAAGTTGAAGGGATTGAAGCATTTGAAACTGTAAAAGGCGGATTAAAAGGCATTGTAGTCGGCGAAGTTGTTGAAAAAGAAAAACACCCCGATGCTGATAAATTAAGTATTACCAAAGTAAACGTTGGAGCCACTGAATTATTAAACATTGTATGTGGTGCACCAAATGTAGCTGCCGGGCAAAAAGTATTGGTGGCAATGATTGGCGCTAAATTATACCCGACAACAGGCGAACCGTTTGAAATTAAAAAATCAAAAATACGCGGTGCTGCCAGCGAAGGAATGATTTGTGCAGAAGATGAAATTGGATTAGGAAACAGCCATGATGGAATTATGATTTTACCTAACCACGCTGTAGTTGGTACACCTGCTGCTGAGTTTTTTAAATTAGAAAATGATTTTGTTTTAGAGATTGGATTAACACCCAATCGTGCTGATGCGGCTTCTCATTATGGTGTTGCCCGAGATTTAGCAGCTATTTTAAATTGCAAATCAAACAGTAATTCTCATCAGGCACACTTACATAATATATTTGAACTACCCGAAGCCAGTAATATTAACAAAGTAGATATTACTATTGAAAACACAGAAGCTTGTAAACGATACAGTGGATTAGTGATTTCAGGTATTACCATAAAACCATCACCCGACTGGCTAAAAAACTACCTCCTAGCCATTGGTTTACGACCAATTAATAACATTGTAGATATTACCAATTTTGTGTTGCATGATTTAGGACAACCTTTACACGCTTTTGATCTAAACAAAATTACAGGAAATAAAATCATTGTAAAAACCGGCTTAGAAAATACCACATTCAAAACATTAGATGGAACTGAACGCACATTACTTGCTAACGATTTAATGATTTGTAATGAAACTGAACCTATGTGTTTGGCAGGTGTGTTTGGTGGTTTAGACAGTGGTGTAACAGAAAACACAAGTGCTATTTTTTTAGAAGCAGCATATTTCAATCCGGCTTATATTCGTAAAACCAGTAAACAACATGGTTTAAAAACAGATAGCAGTTTCCGTTTTGAACGTGGTACCGATCCTGAAATGACCATTACAGCTTTAAAACGTGCCGCCGCTTTAATTTTTGAATGTGCAGGTGGTACTTTAAGCATGGATTTAGTAGATATTTATCCGGAAAAACTAGAACCATTTCAGGTAGCTTTTTCATACACTAATTGTCAGGCTTTAATTGGTAAGGAAATTGACAGATCTATTATTAAGCATATCATATTATCCTTAGGTATTACTATTGCTCAGGAAGGTAATGATGGCTTATTATTATCAGTTCCTCAATATAAAACAGATGTAACCCGCGAAGCAGATGTTATTGAAGAAGTAATGCGTATTTATGGCTACAATAATGTTGAGGAAAGTACTCTAATTAAATTCTCTGCAAGTTATGCTGATAGAGAAAAAGTAACTGCTACAGATAATACCACCGCCAACTTATTAATTGGTTTTGGTTACAGTGAAATGATGGGTTTATCATTAACCAAGGAATCTTACTATCCCGAAGGAACATCATTAGTTAAAATTTTAAATCCATTAAGCGCCGATTTAAACGTGATGCGTAATACAATGTTATTTGGCGGATTAGAAACTTTAGCCTATAATATTAATCGCAAGCAAGCTGATTTAAAATTATTTGAATTCGGAAAAACGTACGAAAAAACAGATAATCCTGACTTCAAATATTCTGAAACCAAACATTTAACACTATTTGTTACCGGTCGTAAATATTCTGAAAATCCATATGGAGAAAATAATAAAGTGGATTTTGCTTTCTTAAAAGCAAGTGTAGAATCTATTTTAAATAAACTATCTATTAAATTCAAAATCAATGAATTAAGCGATTCTAATTTCAGTTACGGTTTATCTTATTTGCAAAAAAATAAACATTTAGTGAGTTTTGGCTTAGTAGATAAATCTATTTGCAAAAAATTAGATGTTAATGCTGAAGTGTTTTATGCAGATTTTAACTGGGATAATGTATTGTCATTAGTTGGTAAAACAAAATTAGAGTTTACTGAAATTCCAAAGTTCCCTGCAGTACGTCGTGATTTAGCTTTACTATTAGATAAAAAAGTTACTTATAAAGAATTAGAAGAATTAGCATACAGTGCCGAACGCAAGTTATTAAAGTCTGTTAATTTATTTGATATTTACGAAGGTGATAAATTAGAAGCTGGTAAAAAATCGTACGCAGTGAGTTTTATGTTACAGGATGAAGAGGCGACATTAAATGATAAGCAAATTGATAATGTGATGCAAAAACTTATTAAAACCTATACGGAGAAATTAGGTGCGAGTTTACGTTAATCAAAAATGACTAGGATTATCAAAACGTTTATATAAAAACCACAGCCACTTATCAGTGAAATACAACCACTTATTAATTCGTTGCCATTACTCTTTGTATTTTCTGTAAATTTAAGTATGCTAAGTAAAAAAATCATATGCTTATTTGTAATATTAACTACATTATATTGCCAATCTGTTTTTTCGCAAGTAACAAAAATTGCTAAACCCGTAAAAAAACCAGCTAATCCTGTTTTAAATAAACTCGATAAAGAGAAAAAATATACGCGCTGGAGCGTAAAAGCCGGCGGAAATGTCAGTGTAATTTTTTTAGCCAGAAATGTTAAAGAAAAAAATAACGAACCTGGTTACTGTGCGGGAATAACCTATGAAGTAAACGATTTTATAAGGGTAGCTACTTTGTATACCAGATTTAAACCATTAAATATTGAACCGACATGGTTGAATATTAATGCAAATACATATGAAACAAATTTGGAAATTTTAGCAAAGTTTCCAAATAACAAAACATTACTATATCCATTTGTGGGAATTAGTTACAATACATTTAAAGGCTTTTTTACTGGGCAATCAGATTATTTAAATTTGAGGGAATATTATGCGGTAAACAGTATTGTTAAAAACCAATGGCTGGGTGTAAATTTAGGAACAGGAGTTGAACATAACTTTGGAATATTAGGAGTATTTATTGATTATAGAATGCGTGTGGGCAGACAAGATAACTCCATCAATATTATGGATGTTTGTTATACAGGCGGTTTAAAAGTTCGTTTTCCATACGGAAAATTTGCAAAAAGCATCGCAAAACCTAACGATAGATTTCACTGGTTTTAATAGTTTCAATTAGCTGAATAAAAATTCTAAT
>JAEUTR010000314.1 GCA_016787365.1 Bacteroidia bacterium | reverse complement strand
ACAGCTCATAAGACGTTTTCAAATGCAGGCTAGTCTGGATGTTTTTAGCAAGCCTAAATTCTTTAGCAATTTGCCTAACATAAAACTCAATATCACTTAGCCTTGGACCTTCACTATTAAACTCAAACATAATGATAGGCTCCGAATCACTACTGAAGTTAATCGTATAATTGGTTATTTCAATAAATTGCTTGTTTGATTCTTTTTCAATTTGTTCGACAATATCCTTGCCGCCCCATACTAGCGGGGCTTTATTTTTGATAAGTGCAATTCTTCCATGGCACCTTACTCCTTTGTCTTCGAACCTATTTGAAATAATGACAAGCTTTCTACGCACTGAATTTTTTCGATTTTCATGCTTGTCAATTATCCTTTTTTCACTTGGGAACTCATCCTCATTTAATTTCAGAATTATATTTTTTAATAATTGACTACTTGTCCCAGAATCTCCAGAATAAGGTTTCATAAAGATTGAAGCATAATTGAATTCGAAAGTGGTATAGGCTGCGGTCATTTTAGCTTTTTATTTGTTTTGTATTTAGAAATTACTCAAGTGTCAGTTGTTTTTTATAGTTGTGCCCAATATTTAAACATTCATCCATTGGGCGTATATTCACTATAGCTATTCACGATAATAATTTGGGAGAAATACTAATCCGGTGATTGCCGGTACTGGTATTCTTCCTGGCATTAATGTATACAATCTTGTATTCCCATTTCATAGCTGGTGGTGTTAAGTGTTAGATTAAAGTTGATGTATCAGGTTCTGTTGTATTTATTAGTAATTGGTTTTAATCTGCAATCAACAAGAATGCTTAAAGTATTGGCGAGGATTAGGTATGGTTTGGTAATCCGTACCAGTAGGATACTTTGCTGCTATACCTTTTTGTTCATTTAGTGTTAATTTTAATTGACCAGAACTTTTTGTTTTCATCTACTTTTTCTAGTGTCAGTCTATTTCTAAAATAGGGCAACAATACTAAGGCCGAATCTAGTTGATCTGCATTTATACTAACTTTCTTAATGTTTCCATTTTCATACCGATCTATACTAAAATCAACATGATAATTTGATTGAATTAATTTTAACACTATTTTATTAGAATATAATGAATCTGCTACTTGATTGAAATTACTATTTATTTTCGCATTATTCTCTACTAGTTTGTTATATCTATTAACCAATGAATTGTATTCTGTAATTAACTCATTTCGACCTAGTTTATAATCCCCTCTTGATTTGTCCAATTCATTTGCCAATTCATCATATTTTAACAATTTCCCGTTTCTAGTGCGATAGGAATAAGAAGTTGATTTTGAGATGGAATCGTATTTAATATTCATTATTTCATTGAGAATGGAATCTTGTGTTAATTTCTCAATTATAATGTCTCTCTTATTTACTTGCTCTTGAAGTGTCTTATTATAATAAAGACTTACACCTAAAGCAATCAAAATGAAAAGCAACAAGAATGATGAAGCAACCTTCCCAATACTTTTTCTTATACTATTTCTTTCTGGATTCTCCATTTTCAATTTCTAATAATTGATTCTCATGTGTCAATTCTTCTATTTTTAAATCAAATTCTTTTTTCTGGAAGTAAAGCTGTTCAAAATGCTTTAAGTTTATTTCATTAATTTCAATTTTATGAAATATATTGGAAACTATTGAAGCTGCACCATAACCAAAACCAAAGATAGAACACCCTGCAATTATTGCAGCCCAAGTCGCATTCAACTTGCCTAGCGAACTTTCTCTGGTTAAGTCAGTTGTATCTCTTTTAGCCATAACAATATCAATTTATATCGTATGCTTTAATGAATTCCAACCGAATAGCTCCTATATTTGCAACCTGACAAAGTTTATATTCCGTGTCTTTATATATTTGGAATTGAATCATATTTTTGTTCTTTATTGTCTTCAATATTACAGCAGCATGCTGCAATACAAATGATATATAGTTTAGCTATATTAACTCCTTAATTGGTTACATTATATTTTTATAACTGGCGCTACTTCTTATTTATCTCAATCTGTAATTCAAGTAAGATATCCTTTAAATTGTCAAATTTAACTTCAATTTGTGCAATCCTATCTCTATTAAAATATATCATACCATCCTTAATCTCAATAGGTAAATCTGTTGCATTAATTTGCTCTTCACTTAATCTGGGGGTATTTGTTAGAGTTTCTCTAAGCTCAGATAAATTGGAATTCAATTTTTGTTTAATAAGGTCTGATATATCAAAATGACACTTGTCTACAATTTTATAAATTGAACTCAGTGCTGTATTTATTCTTTTAATTGATGATGCAGCTTCTATAAAGGCAATTTTACCAGAAATAGATTCAATTTGTAGAGTAGAG
>JAEUTR010000173.1 GCA_016787365.1 Bacteroidia bacterium | reverse complement strand
GATTATTAGGAGGTAAAGTTTTAATGAATGGATATTATGAAACAACTAACCCTAAAAAACCAACGGTTAATTTATCCTTTAAAGTAGATAATTTTGATATTCAAAAAACATTCACAGCATTTAATACCGTTCAGAAACTAGCACCAATTGGTCAGTATGCAAAAGGTATGTTTACAGCTACTTTAGAAAATTTTAAAGCAGATTTAGATCAAACGATGTCGCCAATTTTGTCAACATTACATGGTAATGGTGTATTTAAAACGAGTAGCGTAACGGTTGGAGGGTTTCCTGCTTTTGTAAAATTGGGCGAAGTTTTAAAAATCGAACAACTTAAAAATTTAAATATTCAAAATGTGGTGGCTGAATATGAATTTAAAGATGGTAGAGTAAATTTACGTAACCCGGTGAAAGTAAAAATTGATAAAATTAATGCAGAAATTACAGGTTCTACAGGCTTTGATCAAACTATTGATTATAATTGGAAAATGGATGTACCAACAGAGATGTTTGGAGCTCAGGCAAATAATATGGTAGCAGGTTTATTAGGACAGGCGAGTTCGGCTATTGGAACAACGGTTAGTATGCCTAAATCAGTAAAAGTAAATGTAGGTTTTGGAGGAACAGTTACCAAACCAACAGTTAAAACTGGAACAAAAGCTGGCGAAGCAGGAGCAAGTATTAAAGACCAAGCTGTTACTGCTGTAAAAGATAAGGCAAACGAAGAAGCACAAAAAATATTAGCAGATGCACAAGCACAGGTAGAAAAATTAAAAGCAGATGCACAAGCAGCTTCTGATAAATTAAAAACCGAAGGGTATGCCGCAGCCGATAAGCAAGTAGAAGATGTGAAAAACCCAATTGCTAAAATTGCAGCCAAAAAAGCAGCAGAGTTGGCTAAAAAAGAAGTAGATAAACAAGCTCAGAAACTGTTAGATGAGGCAGAAGTTAAAAGCCAAAAAATATTAGAGGATGCGAAAGTAAAAAGTGCAGCAGCAGCCGGAAAATAAAAAAAATACCCGCAACAAAGTTGCGGGTATTTTTTTATACATATTATCTAATTCATACGGTTGCCTTTCTCTAAAAAAATCATAAAAGAAACGACTGCTTTTGTTGCTTTAAAAAGTTTTTAGTATCTTACTATGGTAACCAGATTATCAGAGTATGAATCCTTTTTTAACGCAAGTTGTAATACAAACTGTATTAAACAGTAAAAATAAAATTCCAAATAAAATTGAAGCAGCACCTTCAACATTTCGTTTGGCAAAAGCTTACCGAGAGTTTAAGTTATTAGTTAAGCGTATATTAAAAGATATTGTTTTAATAGGCTTAGGTATTTTTGCGGCGGCTTTTGGATTAGAAAGTTTTTTATTACCAAGTAAATTTATTGATGGTGGCGCAACTGGCATTTCTTTATTGGTGACAGAGTTAACTAATGTTCCGATATACTTTTTGATTATAGGTATCAATATCCCTTTTGTTATTTTAGGATATAAAATTATAGGAAAACAATTTGCCGTAAAAACAGCGATTGCAATTACAGGTTTGGCTATTTGTATTGCCACGGTCCATTTTCCGGAAGTAACACATGATAAATTATTGGTGGCTATTTTCGGAGGATTTTTTTTAGGTTCAGGTATTGGGTTATCTGTAAGAGGAGGAGCTGTAATAGATGGAACGGAAGTATTAGCTATTTTTCTGAGCCGAAAATTTGGAGTTACTATGGGCGACGTTATTATAGTAATTAATATTTTTATATTTTCAGCAGCGGCTTATTTTTTATCTATTGAGGCGGCATTGTATTCAATGATTACGTATTTAGCAGCATCCAAAACTTTAGATTTTGTGGTATTAGGTATTGAAGAGTATAATGGCGTAACAATTGTATCTTCTCACAGCGAAGAAATACGTCAAATGATAATTGACACAATGGGTAGAGGTGTAACGGTATATTGTGGAAAAAGAGGTTATGGAAAAAGGGGAGAAGGCAAAGAAATTGATATTGTTTATACAGTAGTTACCAGATTGGAATTAAATAAATTAAATACAGAAATCGAAAAAATAGACCCTAATGCATTTGTGGTGATGAATACCATAAAAGATACCAAAGGCGGAATGATTAAAAAACGTCCGTTGCAGCATTAAAATTTCCTGAAACAATTTCTTGATAGTTTTTTAATGTAATAAACACATTAACTTAATAATGTGCTACTACATTTGTAAAAACTAATAATGTATAGCAAAAGAGAATTGCAACTTTTAGTAATCAGCGATGTGCATTTAGGCACATACGGCTGCCACGCCAAGGAATTATTACATTACCTTAAAACAGTTAACCCACAAACTTTAGTACTCAACGGAGATATTATTGATATGTGGAATTTTAGTAAAAATTATTTTCCGTCTTCGCACATGGACGTCATGCGTCATATTATGAAAATGGCAAGTCATGGTACGCAAGTATATTATATCACTGGCAATCATGATGAGATGTTACGAAAGTACACCGATCTACAGTTAGGTAATTTAGAAATAGTAGATAAATTGTTGCTTGATTTAGACGGAAAAAAAGCCTGGATATTTCATGGTGACGTTTTTGATTCGAGTACTAAAGGTTATGCAAAACTTTTGGCAAAGTTAGGAGGCAAAGGATATGATTTATTAATACTAATTAATCGTTTTGTGAATTGGTGTTTAAATGTATTCGGACAAGAAAAAATGAGTATTTCTAAAAAAGTAAAAGATGGTGTTAAAAAGGCAGTAGCTTTTGTAAGTGATTTTGAAACAACAGCAGCCGAATTAGCCATTGAAAAAAAATATGATTACGTTGTTTGTGGTCATATTCATATGCCGCAAATAAAGGAAGTGAAAACAGAGAAAGGTTCTGTTATATATCTGAATAGTGGCGATTGGGTTGAAAATTTAACGGCCTTAGAATATGATAAAGGCAAATGGGAAATTTTTAATTACGATAAAAACTATTTAGATCTAATATATCCTAAAGATAATTTTGAACAACAAGATATTGTATCTAAAATTTTAGCATCATAACTATGAGTAAATCAAAAATATTTTATGCCGTGCAAGCTACTGGAAATGGGCATATAAGTCGCGCTCAACAATTATATCCATATTTAAAAGAATTTGGAGAAGTTGATTTTTTCATCAGTGGTAATAATGCTAATCTGGACTTTAAACTACCAATAAAATATAGGAGTAAAGGCTGTAGTTTACACTATAGCAAATGTGGAGGGTTAAATTATTTTGATGTGGTAAAAAATATTAAACCTTATATGATGTATAAGGATGCAAAATCTTTACCGCTCGAAAAATATGATATCATTATTAATGATTTTGATTTTGTGACTTCGTTGGCATGCAAATTAAAAAAGTTACCGTCGGTTCATTTAGGACACCAGGCAAGTTTTCAGTCGGATAATACTCCGCGTCCTGATAAAAAAAGTATTGTGGGTGAAACTATTTTAAAACATTATGCTCACGCGACAAATCACATTGGATTTCATTTTCAATCCTATGACGATTTCATTTTACCGCCAGTTATTAAAAATGAATTTATAAATGCTAAAACGCAGGATTTAAAACATGTTACGGTTTATTTACCTTCTTTTCAGCAACATTGTTTATTTGATGCGTTTATAAAATTAAAACATATTCAATTTCATTGGTTTTTAGATGGAACCGAATCTATACGTTATGATAAAAATATCACGTATTATCCGATTAATCAATCTCTTTTTA
>JAEUTR010000242.1 GCA_016787365.1 Bacteroidia bacterium | reverse complement strand
TAAACCTGCATTTAAGCCTGCCTGTCTGTTTAAAAATACAATCCCAGCCTGGTTTTGAGCACGAGTAAAATTATAGGCTGCGTTTAATTGTACAAAGGGTAAATTAGCGGAACGCGCTTCTTTAATGGTTTGAGAAATCATCAACTCATTTTGCTTTGACATTAAAATAGAGGTATTGGATTTTGATACTTCTTTTTTTAATTCATCAATTTCAGGATTATAATTTACAATAATCGAATCTGTTGTTGTAAAATCCGTATCAACAGGCTTATTTAATAAGGTATTTAATTTTGTTTTCGCATTTAGTAATTGCAATTCTAATTGAACAATCGCGCTTTTTGCTTTGTTCTCATTTGATTGGGATAACAATACATCTATTTTTGAATCGGAACCAATATCAAATTTCAGTTTAGCAATTTTTTTACGCTCTTCATAAATACTTAAGTTTTGTTTTGCTGCTTTTATTAATTCATTGGTTTTTACAACAGAATAATATGCTGCTACAATATCATATACTGTATTTTCCATTTGTTGTTTTAAAGCAGTAGCAGATAATTGTTCGTTTTGAGTCAGTCGTTTTTTTACGGCAAACATTTTCAGTCCGTCAAATACTACCCAACCTACATTTAAAGATGCACCGGTGTTATTAGATTGGGCACCGTTTCTTTCCTGAGTAGCACCTGTATTAAATTCCTGATAAGAATTGACATTGGCTAAATTAATGTTACCATTTACGCTAACGGTAGGCGACATTCCGGCATTACCAACATTATTTTGAAGTTTAGATATTTCCTGTTGATTTTTGACAATTATCACCGAATAGTTTTTTTCCAATCCGGTTTTAATTGCTTCTTCAATGGTTAATACAGACTGTGCATACAATCCAGAACTTAACCCAACTAACAAACCTATAATTTTATGCAGCATCTTTCTCATGTTTTTTATCTTTTACTAAATAAGAGTAAATGGCAGGAATAACAAAAAGTGTTAACACCATGGATAATAATAATCCACCAATAATCACAATTCCCATTCCCATTCTGCTTTCAGAGCCTGCTCCTAAAGCCATGGCAATTGGCAAAGCACCAAGCATGGTTGCTAAACTTGTCATTAAAATAGGACGTAAACGTGCCGTAGAAGCTTCAATCAAAGCCTCGCGCACTTTCATACCTTGCTCTCTTAATTGATTGGTGAATTCAATGATTAAAATTCCATTTTTAGTTACCAAACCAATGAGCATAATCATCCCAATCTGACTGAAAATATTTAAAGTTTCATTAAAATACCATAAAGAGAATAATGCTCCTGATAATGCCATTGGAACGGTTAGCATAATAATAAAGGGTTCTACAAAACTTTCGAATTGTGCGGCTAACAATAAATAAATTAATACCAGAGCCAGTAAAAAGGCAAATAAAATATTAGAAGAACTTTCTGCGAAATCTCTGGATGCTCCTGTTAAAGAGGTCTTGAAACTATCATCTAAGATTTGTTTAGATATTTTATTCATCTCTTCAATACCATCACCAATGGTTTTGCCCGGTGCTAAACCTGCCTGTATGGTAGCAGATTGGAAACGGTTATAGTGATACAATTGCGGAGGACTACTTCTTTCAACTACTGTAATGATATTATCCAGTTGAATCATTTCTCCTTTACTGTTTTTTACAAACAAATCTTTGATGTCGTTTGGATCATCTCTGTTTTCTCTGTTTACCTGACCAACTACTTGGTATTGCTTATCGCCTTTAATATAATAACCAAAACGTTGTCCGCTTAATGCTAACTGAATTGTTTGTGCTACATCAGCAATACTCACGCCCATCGTTTTAGCTTTGTCGCGATTAATTTCAATAATCAATTCTGGTTTATTGAATTTTAAGTTTACGTCCACACCCTGGAAGACAGGATTTTTATTCGCTAGCTCTAAAAACTTCGGTAACTTTTCTCTGATTTTATCAAAGTCGTTATTTTGTAACACAAACTGAACCGGTAAAGCTCCTTTAGGCCCACCACCTGAAGAAATCGATTGTTCCTGAATCACAAATATTTTTCCTTCAGGAAACTGTGCTAAGTTTTTAGTGATGTAATTTGCAATTTGATCTTGTGTGCGTTTTCTATCTTCTGATTGCGTTAAGGCTAACCTCACAAAACCTGTATTCACAGCACCTGAACCTGCAAAGCCGGGAGCTGTTACAGTTAAACAAACAGACTTCTCATCCACTGAATCTCCTACAAAGGTTGATATTTTATCCATGGTAGCATCAGTTGCTTCAAAGGAAGTTCCTTCGGGCATGGTTACTAACATGCGTAACCAGTTTCTATCTTCTAAAGGAGATAACTCTGATTTTAATTGAGAACCAAAAAAGAAAATAGCTCCTGCCGAAACAAACAGGATAACAAAAGCCCACCATCTTTTTTGTAAAAAGTTTGTGACTGAATTTTTAAACCAATTATCTAATCCCACAAAAAATGGTTCTGACCATACATAAAACTTACTGCGTTTGCTATGGTCTTTTCTTACCAATTTGGCATTTAGCATAGGAGTAAGGGTTAGTGATACAAAGGCAGATATTAAAACCGCCCCCGCAATCACTACTCCAAATTCCCTAAACAAACGCCCAACAAATCCTTCTAAAAAAATTACCGGCATAAATACTGCCGCTAAGGTTAAGGAGGTAATAATAACTGCTGTGTAAATTTCGCGGGTACCTTGTATAGCTGCATCTTTAGGTGATAAACCTTTTTCCAGTTTCTTAAAAATATTTTCGGTTACTACAATACCGTCATCCACCACTAAACCTGTTGCTAATACAATGGCTAAAAGGGTTAATACATTAATGGAATAATCCATTAAATACATGATGAAAAACGCACCGATTAATGATACGGGAATATCAATTAATGGACGGAAGGCAATTAACCAATCTCTGAAAAACAAATAGATAATTAAAATCACTAATAGTAATGCAATGATTAATGTTTCGCCCACTTCGGTAATTGATTTTTTGATGAAACGTGTATTATCTAAGGCAATATTGATGGTATAATCCTTTGGTAATTCTTTTTTTAAGACGTCATAACGTTTGTAAAATTCATCGGCAATATCAATATAGTTAGCGCCCGGTAAAGGCACTAAAGCCATTCCCACCATGGGCGTTCCTGATTCTTTTAAAACCGTTTCTTCATTTTCGGCACCTAATTCAACTTTAGCCACATCACGTAAGCGCACAATATTGTTGT
>JAEUTR010000216.1 GCA_016787365.1 Bacteroidia bacterium | reverse complement strand
ATTAGCATATTGTTTTATAATATTTAATTTTGCTTTATAGTCTTCAATCGTAGCTAATTTTAAATTAGCATTGTCAAGGTATTTTTTACATAAAACAGGTTGATTTAAATTTAAATAACATCTGGCTAACTCTATTTCGCTAATAGCAGCATTTAAAAAATCTTTGGATTTAATACTACTGGCTATATCTTTCTGTAATAACGGAATTGCTTTTTTATACTGTTTTTGTTCAATAAATACCTGACCTATATTTCCCTCTATCAATCCTAACACAAATTCATCATCTGTATTAAGGTGTTCTTTAGAATGAATGGAAAAAAATATTTCTTTAGCTTTATTAAAACATACCATAGCACTATCCGTATTGCCATATTTTTGCCAGAATAAGCCTCTGTTATTATAATAACCAAGTAACATATGTTTACTTTGTTTAATCTCATCAAACTCCAGTAATTGCTGATTTAAACATTCTTCATACATCTTCATTTCATAATAGATAATACTCAGCTTTGGATGAAATAGCCATGAGTTAATATCTTTATGCTTTTTTCTCAAATCCATAATAGCCTTATGAATTTCAATAGCTTTATTAAGCGAATGTAATCGTATATATGAATTTTTCAGGCAGTATAATACGGAAGCACTATCCTTATAATTTTTAATTTTATGTTTGGCCAAAAGGTCTGTAAATAAAGGAATTGCTTTTGAGTAATTTTTGTAAATAAAAAACATCTCACCCTCAATTTTAACCAAGCGATCAAGTATTTCATCCTGATGATCAACAATAGCTTGTTCTCTGATTCTTTGAAGTTCCTCCTTTACATATGGATAACAACTTTCTTTTAAATCGTTATGGAGTGTATCAAACGCGTGTACTTTCCCTGCTAAACTTTGATGATTAAAATACTTTAAAAATCTTTTCTCATAATTGGTCTGCGAATTTATACTACCTGTAAAAACAAGTAATATTAAACACGATAAGATGTATTTGACTATGTTAATAGGCCTTTTCAATCAGTTAAAGATATTACAATAAATGATAAAAATTTATCCATATTAACTAACTATTGCATTGTTTATAAATAATTAAGTGTTTTTAAACAATATTAACATTCCAGTTAATCAAAAGAAAGCACTCAAATAACTAAACAATACTTGCTGATAATCAATTAATTATAATAAAAGCATCGTTTGCTATTAACAACATATGCACACACTTATTAATAGTTGATTTCCATCTCTAAAATTCGTAAATTCAATAATTAGAAAGTAATGAGCATTTTTACCCTCCGTACTAAAAATTATGCAAAATTTCGATAACCAAAATAAAACCCGAAAGAAGTTATATACTCCATTAACCACTAATGAAGTTGGTAAACTACAACCACAAGCTATTGAATTAGAAGAAGCGGTTTTAGGTGCTATGCTTTTAGAAAAAGATGCTTTAAGTACTGTAATTGATGTGCTTTCTGCTGAGAGTTTTTATAAAGAACAAAACGGGATTATTTTTAAAGCGATTTATAATTTATTTAATCGTTCTGAACCTGTTGATATTTTAACGGTTACTCAGGAACTAAAACGTAATGGTGAACTAGAATTAGTAGGCGGTTCTTTTTACGTTTCGTCATTAACAAACCGTATTGCATCTTCTGCTAATATTGAATATCACGCCCGCATTGTTGCACAAAAATATTTACAGCGTGAGTTAATCCGCATTAGTACAGAAACTATTAAATCAGCTTATGAAGACAGTACAGATGTATTTGAATTATTAGATGCTACCACACAACATATTTTTGAAATTTTAGACTCAAATGTTCGTAAACAACATGCCGGAATGACCTCTTTAATTGCACAAGCTATTACAGAAATTGAAATGGCTGCTGCGCAAACAGATGGATTACTAGGTGTACCTTCAGGCTTTACTGCTTTAGATAGAATTACCGGAGGTTGGCAAAAATCAGATTTATTGATTTTAGCAGCCCGTCCGGGTATGGGTAAAACAGCCTTTGTTGTTACCATGGCAAAAAACGCTGCGGTTGAATTTAATAAACCTGTTGCTATTTTTTCGCTAGAGATGTCTTCTCTACAATTAGTAAAACGTTTAATTTCTTCAGAAACAGAAATTAATCAAGATAAAATTTTAAAAGGGAATTTAGATAATCATGAATTTGTTCAATTAAACGAACGTATTAAAAAATTATCAGTAGCTCCTTTGTATATTGATGATACCCCTGCACTATCTATTTTTGAATTAAGAGCAAAAGCGCGTCGTTTAAAGGAACAACAAAACATTTCATTAATCATTATCGATTACTTGCAGTTAATGAGTGGCGGACCGGATAGTAAGGGAAATCGTGAGCAGGAAATTTCTCAAATCTCGCGTGGGTTAAAATCATTAGCTAAAGAATTAGAAATACCGATTATTGCCTTATCTCAGTTGAGTCGTCAGGTAGAAAACAGACCCGGAGGTAGTAAACGTCCTCAATTAAGTGACTTACGTGAATCTGGAGCTATTGAACAGGATGCGGATATGGTAATGTTTATTTACCGTCCCGAATACTATGGAATTGAGGTGGATGAAAATAATCAACCAACCAAAAACAGAGCAGAAATTATTATTGCAAAAAACCGTCACGGATCAATTGTGGACGTTCCGTTGAAATTCATTGGCCAGTTTGCTAAGTTTACGGATTTAGATTATAATGAAGGTTCTGATATATATACCAGTAATGTAACCAGTTCGGGTATTCCTCAAAATACTGATTTTTTATCTCAACCAACAACTAAAACTATTCAATCAGCTAAATGGGATGACGATGATGCTCCAAGTTCAGATATCATTAGAAGGAATGATATTGATGAAGTGTTTTAAAAATCATTCGTGAATCTAATAAATGAATTGTTTCAATTCTTTTAAGATCTGAATTTTTTAGTTTGATGAAATACAGTTTCTAAAATTTGTTTTTCTTCACTGCTCATAGTTATATGCCTACGTGCATAAACTCTATCGGCTGTTTCAGTCATCTTGTCAAATTTATATTCTTCCATTCCTTCTGCTCCTCCCCAACAAAAACTAGCGATGTGTGTAGGTGGAAACCCTCCGCCAAAAATATTTGCTCCCACTCCAACAACTGTTCCAGTATTAAACATTGTATTTATTCCACATTTACTGTGATCACCCATAATTAAACCACAAAATTGTAAATTGGTATCTATCATTTTTTCCTGAGCGTAGTTAAACAATTTTACATTACCGTAATTATTTTTCAGATTGGAATTGTTGGTATCGGCTCCTAAATTACACCACTCGCCCACTACACTATTTCCTAAAAATCCATCATGCGCTTTATTACTAAATCCAAACACAACCGAATTATTAATTTCTCCACCTACTTTACAATGAGGACCAATAGTTGTTGGTCCATATACTTTAGTTGATAATTTTAATGCTGAATGTTCGCCCAATGCAAACGGGCCACGAACCACAGAACCTTCCATTATTTCTGCATCTTTAGCAATATAAATTGGTCCCGATGTTGTATTTAAAATAGCAGCTTCTACAACAGCGCCTTGTTCCAAAAAAACATTTTTTGAATCACCAATTACCGTATTACTGTTTGATAATGGTAATGATGTTTTATTCTTTGTTAAAAGTTCAAAATCCTGATTTATCGCTTCTCCATTTTTCGAAAAAATATCCCACACGTTTTTCACAGAGATAAAAGTAATTGATGATTCTTTCGAACTTGTGATGGCTTCATTTATATTCAATTCAATTCCTGAATTACTTCTAAAAGCTATCAATGAGTTTGCTTGTTTTATCCCGGTATTTACATCCAGTAACTCAATTTGTTTTATTAATTCAGATGTTGGGCAAATATTTCCATTAATAAATACAACATCATTACTCAATTCGCACTTATATTTTGCTCTTAAATAAGGTTGCGTTTGAAAAGACACTTTTGAATTTAAATATTTTTCCCATTTTTCAGAGATAGTTAAAATACCAATTCGTATTTCAGAAACAGGTTTTGTATAAGTTAAGGGCAATAAATTTTGCCAAGTGGCATCATCAAATAAAATATAGTTCATATTTATTTAGGTCTTCTAGGTATATTAATTGGCTGCTTATTTAAACTATCCTTTTGTGGCGTTTTTACTTTTATATTATCACTTTTATCAGGACAAGCTCCCATTGTATCACCATGTCTTAAATGAGCCTGCCATGCACTTAAAGGAATAGTAATTGTTTGAGGATTTTCTTTGTTGCCAGGTGGTAAATGGCAAATTGTTATTTTTTTAGTAGTATCAGTACTTACAGCGCTTTTTACGGTATCAACTGGTAATGTTATTGGTTTATTTATATTGCCCGCAGATAATGACTTTAAATAAACCACATTAGCAGTTTTTGTTACTGTACCACTCAAATTTGTTGCCTTAACACTAAACACGTTATTACCGGTATTAAGATTAGCAGTAAAATTTCCTTTAGAATTTATGAAATCAAAAGTAGGAATTTTTACTCCGTTTAAAGATACTTCTAGTTGTGCCTGAGTAACATTATTTGCTTCAAACTGAAAATTATAGGATGCCTGTTTCACTGTTGGCGAACCTGAAGGCGCAATTATATTTATAGTAGGTTGGCTATCAGCCGGTTTTGCCCTAAAGCTTACATTTACCGATTTTACATCATTGCCTGCACTATTGGTTGCTGAAATTTCTAAAGTGTTTGTGCCTCTATTTAAATTGGATGTATAATTAAAGTTTAATCCATCAAAAGTATAATTAGATACTTGTAATCCATTATATTTAACGACGATTCCTTGAATATTATTACTCATATTCAAAATGCTTGCACTAAAACTATAAGTTTCATCCAGAGTACCAATAGATGCACTTGCCGGTTTGATAAATGTAATAATAGGAGGACGAACAAACGCCGCAGATTTTATAGATGTTACTACTACCTGTTTAAAATCTGAACCAGATGGATTAGTTCCTTTTACAGATACTGTATTTTGACCAACTGATAAATTTGCTTTAAAAAACACTTGTTTACTTATTGTATCAAATGTGAAATTATTTTGCGCAACACCATTAAATGTTACTTCCACATTAGATTTATCATTTACATATAAAACAGAAAATTTAAAATCATACGATACGTCACTCGTAACTTTTGTTGATGAAGATGGATTAATTAAGTTAACAACAGGTAATAAAGATAAAACCTTTGCTTTATAAATTATTATACCTGTTTTAGTATTACTACCATCCTTATTGGTAGCAGTTACTTCAATAGTGTTTTTACCGGAAATTAAAGTAGCAGGATAACTTAAATTTACTCCATCATATGTAAAATTAGTAATCGTATTCCCATTAAACTTAACAACTAGGCCGTTTGAATTTTGAGTATTAGTAATATTTGCCTTAAATACATAATTAGAATTGAATGAAATTAAATCTCCTGAAGAAGGATTAGTAATTGTAACTACAGGAGGATTTTTAATTTCAATTGGCGTTTGATACATCACATCAGTTACTTTAGTATCTTCTCCAAATGCATTATTTGCTGTAATACTTATCGTATTTTTACCGGCAGATAAATTTGCCGAAAAAGCAACTTCTTTGGTTACTAAATTATATGTAAATGGAACAGACATTCCATTGAAATAAACAGAAACACTATTTTTATCCGCTACATTTAACACCTGTGCTTTTACAGTATATGATATATTAGTAGATACAAATCCAGGTTGTAAGGGATTGATATACGTAATAATTGGCAATGCTCCGGTTTGCTTTGGTAATGTATAATTTATAGAACAGTCTTTTGAAACTTTACCAAAGTTATTTGCGGCATATATATTTACGCTATTATTTCCCTGATTTAAACTCATTGGTAAATCTAGCTGACCTGTTGCTGAATTAAAACTAAAATTACCGGTTAGTGTATTATTAACTTTAACAATGATATTACTTTTACTTACTACATTACTTATGGTAGCTTTAAAATTAAACGCACTGGAAGTAACTACAGATGAACAATTTGAAGGATTTATAATTGTAATTACCGGAGGGTTTACGGAAACCTTTGGTATTTCATATATTAATGTTGTAATTTTATTATCCGTCCCTGAAGCGTTTGTTGCTGTAATCTCAATCGTATTATTACCTGTAATTAAATTTGGAACAAATTCTAAAACCTGACTTTGTAGATTATAATTGAAGTTAGAAAAACTAACTCCATTAAATTTAATTTGAATTTGATTAGATTTTGTAATGTTTAAAATCTCAGCCGAAATTTTGTATCCCTGATTACTTACACTTTGCCCATTCGTCGAAGGTGTGATAAACGAAATAATAGGCTTTAGCTCAGCAGAAATAGGATTTGATTTAGGTGGCATATAAGCCACAACAGTATTTGTTGGCGGAACAGGATTTGTTATTACCGGCGGCGGCACAACAGAAGGAGCAACCGTATTTGTATAAACAGTTTCTTCTTTAATAGTCGGATTTTTTGTTTTCTTTTTGGATCTTAAAGTAAATAATAAGCCTAATCCTGCATAATGGTAATAATCATTACTACCACCTATTACATCATTATTTACATTTAATTTCCCATCTAATAAATCGGCATTGGCTCCTTGTGGTAAAGTAATTTTATATTCAAATAACATCGAAAACCCGGGAGAAAACTGATAACCTAAACCAATACCTGCTGAGGGAGAAAAAGTAATCAGATTTCCATTTTTACTTCCAAACGCATCTGATTCATATTTTTCATCTATTAATCCATTATATGTATTTAAGGCTTTAGTTTGATTCCCGGTAGAATCGATTAAACTAAAGTCATACATTTTTCCGGTTGCATCTAATAAATTTGTACTGGTTTTATAACTAGTAAAACCAACGCCTCCCCATAAGTTTAACAATACATGTGTCCGTTCTCTTAATCTGTTAAATGTTAATTGAAGTTCCAATGCACCCTCACCTAAAGTCATTTTATAATTATCATAAACATATTGCTTACCTGATGAAACGCTATCTACAAAATTTACTTTTGGGTTGTATTTACCATTATATGCATCATTCGTTTTTACATTATAATTTCTATTATAATCCATACCATATGTATTAGCTGCCAAATAGCGACCTCTAATAGCAAACGAAAAAAAATTGGTGTTATTTTCATGAAATCCTTTTTCTAAGGTAATACCACCTGCCATACCCCAACAACTTCTGTAATCTGCCGTTTGCCAGGCAGCTCCTATGTTTAATCCTAAACGCCACGAATTATAATAACGTGAATAATCTTTTTGCGAAAAAGACACAAGAGATTGTATGGTAAATAATATGTAGAGTAATTTTTTCATAGGTTTTTTATAATGGTATAAATAAGCATTGCTTACGTTTAAAATAATAATTTATTTTAGAATGTTAAGACTGTGAAACTTCCACAATTTTAAACTCTGTTCTTCTGTTTTTTGCATGCTCTTCTTCACTGCAGTCCGTATCATTTTTGCAGTTATTTAATAATTTGGATTCTCCATAACCAATAGCTTTTAATCTTGATTTATGTATTCCTTTTGATATGATATAATCAACGGCTGCTTTAGCTCTTTTTTGAGATAATGCTATATTAAACGCATCCGAACTTCTGGAATCTGTATGAGAACTTAATTCGATATTTAAGTTTTTATTTGAGTTTAATACAGTAATCACTTTATCTAAAATATTTTTACCGGAAGCATCTATTTTATAGTCTCCATAGGCGTAATATAAATTTTCAATAATAGTTATAGACTCCTGTTTTTCTTTATTTTTCATATTCAATACTTCTAGCCAAGGATCATCTACTGAATATGCTCCCAATGCAGTTCGATCAATTTCTAACAAATCAAACTGAAATTTACCTTTTGAGTTTCTTTTAACTTCTCGGTATATTCTTCCTTTAGCATCTGCCACATAAATTTTTGAAATACTAGTAAATCTTGCATCTGATTCATCAATAGCAAATAAATAATTTTTATCTGTTCCCAGATTTTTAAATGCAAATTTCCCTTGCTCATCTGTAATAATATTTTCTACTACTTCTGTCTGATTAAAAATAGTTACTTTAGCATTATTAATTGCTTTTTTGTCCTGATCATATAAATAACCATTAATTGCCATAATTAAATCGTTATCATCTACACTTAAATCCGAAATAGCCGTTTTATCTACAGCTAAGAGATTAAATTTAAAATCCCCTTTTGCACCTGAACGCGCCATTTTTACTTCTTTTCCACTTTTATTCGTTAAAATAATTTTTGCTCCTTCGGGAATATCCGTATCATCAATTGATAAGGTATAATTTTGATCTAACGGCAAATTACGAAAAGCAAAAGCACCAAATTCGTTGGTTGTAGTATTTTCTACAATATCTCCAAACTCATTTGTTATAACTACTTTTTTATTTGCCAGCGGTTTACTTGGATTTTCGCCATATAATAAATTACCTGCCAAACTTAAATCATCATTATTATATAAATCCGGCATTCCATTTGGATCAACCGGTAAATTTTTAAATACAAATTTTTGCCCGGGAGCATTGGCATGCGTAATACGGGATATTTTGTTGTTTTTATCCGCTAAATAGTATCGCGATTTATTTTTCATACTAATGTCAGAATCTTCTATTTCTGCCATATAAGTTTTATCAGCATCTAAATTTCTGAAAGCGAAATAACCTTTCTCATCTGTTTTAGTTGAATCTAATGCCTGCCCATTTGAATCTAATAAATACACTTTTACATTTTTTGCCGGATCATTGGTGTTTTCAGTTAGTAAAATAACACCGTCAATGGTAATATTTTTGTCTGTGAATTTAAAGTAATAAATATCATCTCCTCCCTTTCCTCCTTCTCTGTTTGATGAAAAATAACCTACTGTATCATTTAAAAAAGTAATACCAAAATCATCAGCCTTACTATTTAAATACAATCCTTCATTTCTATTCAATAGCCATTTACCATCTATTTGTTTTGCCGAAAAAATATCTAAATCACCAAAACCCGGAAGCCCGTTTGAAGAATAATACAACTTGCCATCTTTCCTTATGGTTGGAAAAACTTCATCTCCGGAAGTGTTTACATCAAAGCCTAAATTAACAGGTTTATCCCAGGTATCTCCATTTTTTTTACACATCCAAATATCTTGTCCTCCAATAGAACCAGGCATATCCGACGAAAAGAATAATATCATACCGTCAGCACTTAATGATGGATGTGCGCATGAATACTCATCGCTATTATATATAAATGCTCTTGATTTTGAAAAGGAATTACCATTTATGTCACTAAAATAAATTTTAGCTCTATTTGTAAAATTTTTATTTTTATTATTAACCACATAATCTACACGTGTATAAGCAGCAGTTTTTCCATCATTAGTAAAACTAATTGGTCCGTCGTGAAACGTAGAATTTATCTTTCCTGAAATTAATTTCTCTTTTTTGATTTCATTATTCTTTATCTCTGATGAAAAAATATTTAAGAACGGCTGATTATTTATTAATGATTTTTCAAAATCAACAATGTCATTTACTTTTTCTGCCACAAAATACAATTTGTTATTTACTACATACGGGCAAAATTCTGATCGATTAGTATTAATAGATTCTATATTTTTAATTTCATACTCTTTTGGCTTCGATTCCCAATATTTAATTTCCTGACATGATTTAACAGCATTTTTTGCTAAAGCACTATTTTGATTTTCTGATAAGAAAATAGAGTACTGAGTTAATGCTTCGCTGTATTTGTTATTAGATTTTAATACATTTCCATAATTATAATTAACATCAGTAGGCACTTTCCCTATACTCACTGCTTGTGAATAATAATTTTCAGCTTTTGTATAATTATTTAAAATCCGGTAACAATCAGCTAGTTTAATCATCGCAGCTTGTTTATCTGAAGAATTACCTTTGGCGATTTTTTCGTAAGTAGGAATTGCCTTTGCGAAATTGTATTTAGAATAATATTTATCTGCTTTCTTCATTTGTGAAAAACCCACAACCGAATAAAAAACTAATAATATTATGTATATAAAATTTTTTCTCATAGAATAAATAGAACCTTTTTATAAATAACGCGGAGATAACATTTTTGATTTAAATGTATTCATATCAAATCCAATCATAATTTCGTGTCCATTTCCTAATCTTTTTTGTACATTACCGGTAGCAGCGTCAAATGAGTATCCAAACTTGACATTATCCGTAATAATAACCTGAGCTAAAATACCCACATAGCCACCTGAACGAGCAAACACACCAAGCCATACTCTTTGTTTGATCAAAAAATTCAGATTTAAATCAAAATTCCCAACTCCTGCCGAAGCTTTCATAATAAGTGTCGGATTGATTATTAAATTTTCTCCCACAACAAACCCCTTACTTACAATAGCAAAAATATGTGTATTCAATCTATACGTTAAATCGTATTCAATTTGATTACCTGTTATATTAGTATACGAAACATTATCTTTATAAATATAAGCTGAATTCAAATGAGTAGCACTGAAACCTGCAAAAAATGAATTTGATTTTAAAAATAGCCCGGCATCAACATCTGGTTTAAATTTATTTGTTGCAATTGCTGCCACAGCATTAGTTTCTCCTGGATC
>JAEUTR010000184.1 GCA_016787365.1 Bacteroidia bacterium | reverse complement strand
AGCTATTGGCGAATGTGGTTTAGATAAAGTGATTGATATTGATTTAGAACTTCAAAAAAAAATATTTATTTCTCAATTAAATTTAGCTGTAAAATATCAAAAACCAGTTATCATTCATTGCGTAAAAGCCTTTGATGAATTAATGGAAATCTGTTCCCTATATCATTCTAAAATCCCTTTAATTATTCATGGATTTAACAAGTCGTTACTGTTAGCAAAACAGTTAATAGATAAAGGATTTTACATTTCTTTAAATCATTCTATTTTCAAAAAAGAAGATATTGATTTTAGTGTTTTATCACTAGAGAAACTATTTTTAGAAACAGATAATAAAGAAACAATTTCAATAGAAGAAGTGTATCAAAAAGCAGCGACAGGTTTTCAATTACATGAAGATGATTTAAAAGAAAAAATTTATAGTAATTTCACAACCTTATTTAATACAAATGGAAGATAAACATTGGATGCAACGTACTCGTCTGTTAGTGGGCGATATAGGAATTGATAATTTACAAAAAGCCCACGTTTTAATTGTTGGTTTAGGTGGAGTAGGATCGTATGCAGCGGAAGCATTATGTAGAGCAGGGGTTGGAGAATTAACGATTGTTGATGGAGATGTGGTTGACCCAACTAATAGAAATCGGCAATTACAAGCTTTATCAACCACACATGGTATGGGTAAAGCAAAATTGATGGAAGAGCGAATGTTGCAAATTAATCCTTCTATAAAATTAAATGTAATTTCTGAATTTCAGGATCCAGAAAAAATGATTTTACTATTACAAAAGCCGTTTGATTATGTAATAGATGCTATCGATAGTATTACACCTAAAATACATCTGATTAAAACAGCTATGGAAATGGGACACCGCATTGTTTCGTCGATGGGTGCAGGTGGCAAGATGGATCCAACACAATTAAAGGTTGTTGATATTTCAAAAACGTGTCACTGTCCAATGGCATACTATCTTCGTAAACGACTAAAAGAAGTAGGCATAAAAAAAGGTTTTAAAGCAGTTTTTTCTACAGAATTACCAGATAAAAATTCAATTATGAAAACAGACGGGACAAATTTCAAAAAATCAGCTTATGGAACAATTTCATACATTCCTGCAGTTTTTGGAATGACTTGCGCATCAGTTGTGATAAGGGATTTAACAAATTGGAAAGAGATAAAATAGTAGTCAAGACACTGAAATTCAAAAGCATAACTTTTTAACAAACTGATGATTAGTAAATATTTAACAATATTTTGTATTATTTTAAATTAATCGTTAAGTTTGTGTTTGAATAAATCCCCATTTATTTACTTTATAAACTATATATAAAATGAAAAAATTATTACTTAGTGCTACGGCTTTTTTATTTGTTATGACGTCTGGCTACGCTCAAGATGTTAAGCCTTGTGGTACGTACCAAGCTCGTGAAAATCATTTAAAAAATGTTCCGGGGTATGCTGCAAAATTAAATGCAGCCGAAGCGTTATCTAATGCAGAGTATCAAGCTTTTTTGCAAAACAGAAGCTCTTTTGCTAAAGTTAATTCAACAAATACATACACTATTCCTGTTGTATTTCATGTATTGCATTTAGGACAACCTGTAGGAACAGGGATTAATATTAGTGATGCAACATGTCAACAAGCATTGGATTATGTAAATAGAGATTATCAAAGAAAAAATGCAGATACAATAGGAATAGATCCTTTGTTTGATTCATTATACATAAACTCTCGATTTCATTTTCAGCTAGCAAAAAAAGATCCTAATGGGAATTGTACAAATGGCGTTATTCATCATTACGATGAAAATACAAATTGGGCTCAGTCTAATTTATTAGCATTTAAGTATAGTACTTATGCTCCTGGAAACTGGAATCCATCAAAATATTTAAATATTTATATTGTTAAAAATATCATTGATGATGGCGGAAATCCAACTCCGGGACAAATTATAGGTTATACATATATTCCAGGAACATCTCCTGTTAGTGCAGCGGATGCGATTGTTTATCGTTATGATAACTTATTTTTTCCTGCAACTCGATCTTTAAGTCACGAGATTGGTCATTGGCTTGGTTTAAGTCATACGTTTGGTTCATCAAACAATGCTGGGGTAGATTGTGGGAATGATGATATTGCTGATACCCCTCCAACAACAGGATTTTTCAGTACTTGCCCTAAAGCTGCTTTATTTCCAACAGCACCTACAGTTTTAAATCCAACAGATAGCTCTGATATAGTGGCAGTATCTTTTGGTTCTACTAGTGCAACTATAAATTATGCTGCAACTTTAGTTAGTAACTCTTCCTTAAATTCAGCGGTAGGAACCTTTTCTGTTCCAACAGTTACAAAAACAGGAACAACAACTGTAAATTCTTATGATACAAGAACATTAACCGCAAATGGTGTGGTTGGAGGATATTCTGATTTCACTTCACTTTATGCAAATGATTTTGTAAGCGGAGCTTCAAACAGAATTAGTATTACAAGTGTAGCGTCTGCATCAGTTAATAATTATGTTGCATTATATATAGATAAAAACAGAGATGGTGATTTTATTGATGGTGGAGAAACTATTTTTGTATCATCCGCTAATTTACTAGGCACTCAAACATTTACGTCAAGTACAACTTTGACTGGAACCGGATTAATGAGAATGAGGGTAATAACTAGTTCTTCTCCTATAACCAGCCCTACAGCTACTATAAATAGTGGAGAGTTTGAAGATTATATACTTAATGTGGGTTTAATTTCTTGTTTTGATTATAGCAGACCTAATATTGAAAATATAATGGATTATTCTGCTTGTCCAAAAATGTTTACAAAAAAACAGACTGCTAAAATGAGACTTTCGGCAGAATCTTCTGTTGCTGGAAGAAATAATTTACACACAATAGCTAATTTACAATTTACCGGTATTTTGGATGGAAATGGTAATCCAACAGGACCAACCCCATGTGCTCCAATTGCAGATTTTTCAGCTAATAAAAATGTATCTTGCGAGGATCAGTCTATTGTATTTACTAATACTTCTTATAATGGAACTCCAACCTCTTTTAATTGGGAGTTTGAAGGTGGTACACCATCAACATCTACTTTATCCACACAATCTGTAACATATGCAGATCCTGGTGTGTATTCTGTTACATTGACTGTTTCAAATGCTGATGGAAGTTCATCTAAAGTATCTAGCAATTATGTTACAGCTGCTTGGAATTCATATATGAAGTTACCTTATTCCGAAGACTTTGAAAGTGGACAATGGTGGCCAACAGGTTGGGTGGTTGATAATGAAGATTCAGGGACTCCTTCTTGGGAATTATCTCAATATGGAGCACCAAGTGCTACATTACCTGGAGGGTCTTTACATTCAATGGTTCTAGCAAGTGCTAATTATCCTCAAGGCTTCCCAGGATTTGCAGCTAATGCAGATGCTATAGAAACTCCTGCATTTGATTTTACGGGAACTACAGGAATTTCTTTATCTTACGATTATTCTTTTGCTAGAAAAACAGGAGTAGCTCAAGATACATTTAAAGTACAGTATACTACTGATTGTGGAGGAACCTGGAAGGTGTTACCTGGACATGGTACAACAATCACAAATTCGATGGCTGTTAGTGGAGGAACTGTGAATGCTCCTTATATTCCATGGAGTTCAACCGTACCTAATCCAAAATGGAAAACTAAAGTTGTTTCTGCCGCAGCCATGGGATCAGTGTTAAATAATCAAAGAAATGTAAAATTCCGTTTTTGGTTCCAAAATGATATTGTGAATGGACAGTCACAAAACTTATATATTGATAATATTAATATTACGGGTATAGTTAGTGTAAATGAATTTGAAACCTCTCTAGGGCTTTCTATTTATCCAAATCCTACAAGTTCGTCATCCGTTGTAGAATATACTTCTCCAATTGATTCAAAGGTAAATATTTTGGTTTATGATGTAACAGGTAGGGTTGTAGAAGAAAATAATTCTGATGTTATATCCGGAGTTAGCTCAAGCTATACGGTTAACGCTTCGGGTAAATTAAATTCGGGTATTTATTTTATTACTTTAAATATTGGTAATAATAAGATTACTAAAAAACTGGTAATTAATTAATTACTAATCATTTCTTATAAAAACGTCTTTCTTGAACGAGAAAGACGTTTTTTTTTTGATAATAGCTGAGATTACTCAAAAACAAATCAATTCGTGAAAATCAACAAAAATAATTATCTTTGCGCCCTGAATATATCTATTTCAGACGTCATTAAATAACCATCTTACTTATGAAATTTTTACGATTTTACATTTTATATAGATTAGAAATAATCATTGCTCTAGTTGTTTTAGGAATTCTATCTCATTTTTTTCTTGATGCTGTTACGGAATGGATTCTATATTCATTAGCCTTAATTTCATTAGTTTTTTATTTTGGCATGGGTACTATGAGAATTGTTCAAGAAGCAGTTTCTGATGGAGACGTAGATTTAGCAATGAAATATTTAAATAAAATAAAATTCCCTAGATTATTGTATAAGCCAATTCGTTCGGGATATTACATGCTGCAAAGTAATTTATCTATGGCCTCTAATGATTTAGATAAAGCAGAAGATAACATCAGAAAAAGCTTAAAAATTAAATCTAAGATTGTTGGAGATATGGAAGGCTCTAACTTAATGCAATTAGGATTTATTGAACTAAAAAAAGGAAACACAAAACAAGCTAGGATTCATCTATTAGAGGCTGTTAAAGCAGGAATACCTGATAAAGATAGTTTGGCAGCAGCTCATTTACAATTATGTAATATAGAAGCACAGCGTATGCAATATAAAATTGCTAAACAACATTTTAAAAAGGCAAAGGATTTAAAACCTAAAAACGATGAAATTGTTTCTCAATTAAAAACAATGGAGAAGCAAATTAGCAGAATGCCAGGATAATAGGATAAAAAAAGGCTGAATGAAAATTCAGCCTTTTTTTATTGTCAGTTCGAGCGAAGTCGAGAACTGTACTTGTTAAAGTCCTTTAGGATAACAAATAAAATACTTGGTCACTTTTTTGCTTAACATTTTAATGTTTAGTTGATCAGATGCTTTCGCTACATCAATCAATTGTCCGTTTTTATGTAAAATATTGATTTGAACTTTTGATGAGTTGTAAGCACTATTATTCACGCTTTCAGAAAATACAAAATACTCGGAGTCTTTCTTAGAAAGCTTGTATTTCTTCATCACCTTTTCCTGAATTTGATTTTTATAAGTAGGAGTGAAGTTTTTATTTTGAAGTTCAATTTTGTATAAATTTCTGTCAATAATGTTTTTACATAGAGTTGATAAAACAATGTCTTTATGATTTGTCCACACTTTTACAGAAGCCATGATGTCGTAATCATCTAATAATACAAATTGTTGTAATAGCTCAGGATTACTAATAAAATCTTTTTTACTGAAATTGTTTTTTAAGAATAAAGATAGGGCAGGAGTGGCAAATAAATCTTCGCCAGCTAATGC
>JAEUTR010000134.1 GCA_016787365.1 Bacteroidia bacterium | reverse complement strand
GCTAACGTTTTGCAGCTAGAACTTGTGCGGATTTGGAACACTCGTCTACCGAAACGTTTAAATAAAGATACTATGTTTCTAGGCATTTGCAAAATGAAATACGTTTCGCGGAGCGACCTTGAATTTGCAAATGCTTTGATGTCGCCCGCATAAGTTTTAGGTGCTGTTATAACCAGTAGGGTACACCTCGCTTCATTGTAGTTAAGTGTCCTAATATCTTTTCTTTCTAGTCGACATGCCTAAATGTTTTTTCATTCCTTTTTTAATGTCGTCTAGAGATTGCGCGGTGTCAATCCATCGAGCAGTATAGTTTTCGTAGACATAAGACATTTTTGTTAACTCATCAATGTCTAGGAGTGTAATTGGCTTGTCTTCGCAAAATTCAATTGTTGCGCGAGAAAAGCCGCCTGGTGCAGCTAAAAATGCTTCATCGGCTTTTTCTGAAAACATAGTGCCATATAAATCTCTTGCAGCATTTGGTCCGAGAGTTTTTTTATAGTTTTTGCACTGAACCACTGCTGTTTTATCGCCTTTTTTTAAATACAAGTCGACACCTTTGTCGCCTGTCGCCGGCGTAGTGTATACATCATAACCCTTGTCGTGAAATAATTGCCCAACTGCTATTTCAAATTCTGTCGCGCTAAGAGACAGCCAATAGTTCCAAGTCGCTCGTCGCAATACCCGTTCGTATAATTCGTTCTTAATTTTGTATTCTGCTAATGCCTCTTCATACTCGGTGTAATTTCTTTGGATATAAGCTATCATGTCGCTTTGTGTTTTTTCAAATATTACAGACTTTAAGTCTTGCTTGAAAATAAGTTTAACGATTACTGGGAGTATTCCCCATGAAATAATTGCCGATGCCACAGTTGTCAAGATGATAAAACTTAGGTCAATTTTGTTTTGAAGTGTTATTAAAATGCCGATAATAGATAAAATAAAGAAGCAAACTATTAAAACTCTTTTGGATTTTTTTTCACAGTCAACTTTAAATTTGTTAAGCTCATCAACTTCTTCGTCAATGAGTGCAACAGACGAAATAGTCGGTTTGATTGGTTTTTTTATTTCGTTGCCACTGTCTTCCATTGCCATTGTCTTAATACGTTTATGTCAGACCCTATTGGTTATAACGTTTTCGCGCTAAGCAACGGTTTGATTTGAAACTGTGTCTTGCCGAAACGCTCCGCCGCGGCGGATAACAAAGATAAATGTTTAATGGACTTTTGCAAAGCGAAAATAAATGTCTTTCGCGGAGCGACCGCTTTTGCAAAAGCTTTGACGTCTGCCAAACTGTTTGCTTAGCGTGTGTTAGCAGTCTGCAAAGGCACATATAGTTTACATTTTGCTCTCGTGTCTGCTTAAATTGGCAGAAAGGGAATTGACCTTTCTGCTTCTTCGTATTTACAATTTAATGTTTCAACTATTTCATAAGGGTCGGCAATAAAGCAAGTTATCGAAACATAAGTTCTGTCATTGAGTATAAACCAAACGTATGTGTAATTGTCCCACGTTGCTTTGCTAGTTTTTGTTGAAGTAACTTGACAACGAAAAATATCGTCACGGTTAAATTTTATTTCTTTTGAACCTTTAATATAAGTTAGGTCGTGATTTCTTGTGTCAATAATTACTTTTGCTGAATGGTTTTTGAGGTAATAGGTTAAATGAAGAATGATAGCTGGAACCCAAGTAAAAGCGAGAACTATGTGAACAAATATAGGAAGACTGTCTCCTTTAATTTTGTCAATTACAAAAAGCCCGATTGAAATACCTAACCACATAAAACTGCCCCAACTAAATGTTTTCAAATGTTTAGGATTAAAATCGAATTCTACGTTTTTGGCTGTTTTCTTTTCTTTGTACTCTGATGCTTTAGCAGTTTCTGGACTTGGAATGTCTTTTAATTTTAAGTATTGTTCAATTTCGTTGTCAAAAAAGAATTCGATTATTTCTTCAGGAGCATAATTCTTTTTTTCAAAGTCACTTGAAAGATAAAAGTCCGAATATTTTTTTGATGTAAGATTAGTGTATTCAACTTCATAGCCTTTGTTACTTATTGAAGAGATAATTAATTGCCTTTTGTCATCGCTATCAAAAACAATTTTTGGAATTGTAGGATTGTCGTTTCGTCTTTTATAGTCATCAATTTCTTTGTCCCAAGGGAAAAGTTGAAATTCTTCGACTGCTTTGTCTTTGTCTATAGAACCTTTTTGTTGGAACTGGTCAGAGTAGTTTTCTGAATATTGTATTTTCCAAGTGTATGTCGGCATATTCTTATTGTCCGTGTTAAAAGTTTGTTGTCGACCGATATTTTTGTTTCGGAGGAATGTCCGCCTTTGTTGCTGCTAACGTTTTGCAGCTAGCGGCCGAGCGGTTTGGAACCGTTGTCTACCGAAAAGCTAAATTAAAGATACTATGTTTCTATGCATTTGCAAAGCAAAAATAATTTTCTTTCACGAAGTGACTGCTTTTGCAAATGCTTTGATGTCCGCCCGCTTGGCCACTAGGTGCTGTTATATGCTGGCGGCTTATTTGGTTTTTCTTTCCTGTGTCTGCATATTTTGCTTTTACTTTTCTTTTGTCTTGAAACAAAAGAAACAAAAATTCAAGGCGAAACGCCAAATCCAATTTCTCTTCACACAGGTCTACGCAGTGCCGCCAGATAAATTGTATTTCACACCGTTTCGCCAAAACAGCCGCACTATTACCAACGTATGCAGTAGCGTGTCAAACGAGGTTTGATGTCTGCGGTGGCTACTGAGCTTGTCGAAGTATTAGGTCGATACGTTTTGTGAGGTCTGCGTTTAGGTCAGCCGAGTTTAGTGAGGTCCACACGATACTTAATATTTTTGTGTTGTAGTTGTCGACACGAAACAGGAAGTGAATTTGTCAGCGTTTAGTTTTTCGGTTCTTGTCAGCCGCTTGCATATAACGTTTTCGCGCTTTATTTCAGTTTGGGTTTTGAAACACTGTCTACCGAAATGCTACTAACAAAGCTAAATGTTTTTTAGCCATTTGCAAAGCACAAATAAATGTCTTTCCCGAAGGGACAACTTTTGCAAATGCCTTATACTTTCGCCCAAATTGAATAAAGCGTGTGTTACCAGAAGTGCACCCTACACAGTTTACACACAGGTACGTGTCTGCCGAACTAAGCAGTAACGCGTCTATGCGGTTAGTTGGTTGCCGAATGCTTTTTTTGGAACACAGTTTTTAGTTTTTTATAGCGCGATAGGGAAAGCGGTTTGGAAAACCGCCAGTTCTAATTACGTCTTGTGAGGAGCGTGAGCCATTTTGCAAGCTTATTTGGCGCAAGAAATAAATTACTTCCTTTAAAAAGAAGCGACCAAATGTGCTTGCAAAATGTAGGGGAGATTACACACAGTTCTAAACACTTAGGTCTATGCACACAGGTCGACAAGTTGTGGCGGCTTAGTGGTCTAAATTTGTCACAGCGACAAGAAAAGGATTTGCAGTTACAAGAAAACTTTTCACAGTAGCAAGTAAACGATTTGCAGTAGCAAGAAAATCTTTCACAGTCTGACAGAAATTCATAACGCATTGAAGTAAATTGTAGAAATGTTGAATTATAAAAAAATCGACAGCAAGAAAACAATTTGCAGCGACAAGAAAACCTTTCACAGTAGCAAGAAAAGCATTTGCAGCTACAAGAAAACGATTTGTTGTTGCAAGAAAATAGTTTACAGTAGCAAGAAAAGCTTTTACAGTCTGACAGAAATTCCGCATTGTTAAAGGTTTTAACAAAAGTGAACGTGTTGAACAAAACACAGGTCAGCGAAAACAAAAAGTTGATTGAACTAAAGGTAATGTCCACGCAATTGTGTAAACAGTTTTTAAGTCAAAAAAATTGGCAATAAAAAACCCAACTTGTTAGGTTGGGTTTTTAAAGGAAGGATTAAAAGATTACTTGGAAATTACTCTTACAAACTTAATGTCGTTTGCGGCTCTGTATTGAGGACTTGATGCACCGTAAACACTTTTGATATATGCTTTAGCATTTTTCACAATATCCAAAAGCCCTGTTGTTTTTGCATAGAAGAAAGTATTTCTATCTATACGAGCGGCTTTAACGTTTGCGTAACTTGTATTAGCTGCATTATTTAAAGCGATTAAGTTTGTTAACTGCGTTTGTAATGAGGCTACTTTGTAAGGTACTTCGTTTGGATTATAAGAAGGAACGCTTTGCAATATCATTATCATTTTTTCTAAGTGTTGTAACTTGTTATCGAAACTTTGTTGTGATGTTGATATTGTTTTTGTTTCGATGGTTTCAACTGGGTCTGTTGGTAATTTTGCTTCGGGTGGAGTTTCAACTATCCCTGCATCTGCTTTAGTTAATTTAGAACCTGAACTACGGAACTTCTTTACTTGCGATTCGAAGTCATCAATAGTTTGTTGTGGTAAACCTAAACTTTGCAAAGCACCAAGGATTTGAGTTGATAATTTAGCCAAAGGATCAAAAGCTAATTCTCTTGAGTTGGTTGCATTTTTCCAAGATGTGAAAGAACTGTTTACTGCGGTTAGCTTAGCATTTGCGTTTGTATATAGAGTTGCTAAGCCTGTTGTTTTGATTGCGTTATTACTTGGGTTATAGGTTGTACCAAAAGTTGCAATCAGTTGGTTTAATTTTAACAGGTTTGCTACATTTTTAGCGTGTCCTGTTTCGAAATAGTTTGACATTTTATTAAGTATTAAATTGTTTAATTATTATTTCGATGTTCTGCTTTACTTTAAGAAAACGAGCAAGGAAGAGAAAGAGTTCGGATGGGTATCATATTTTAGGTGGCATATTATTTTTGTTTGTTGTTGGGTTATAACGAATGATTATGCCAAACAGTACATTGCTTTTCTAAAGTTTTGTTAAAACAGGAAAGCCACTTTGTAAGTGGCTGGATTTTGAGAATAAGTGGTAAAGATTTATCCGTTAGGGATAGAAGCGATTATCCTTTTTATAGAAGGGGATTAGCGAAAGGATAAAAAGATAAAAGCGGATAGCCCGTCCCGATAGGGAACGGCATAAAAAAACCGCCAAGTTTTATCTTGACGGTT
>JAEUTR010000124.1 GCA_016787365.1 Bacteroidia bacterium | reverse complement strand
GGATATGGTTTTTTAGAGAAAGTATATCACAATGCTATGCTATATGAACTCCTGCAAAATGGACTAAAAGTAGAATCACAAAAACCAATTAAGGTTTATTACAAAGAGAAACAAGTTGGAGAATATTTCGCAGATTTAGTTGTGAATGACTCTGTTATTATTGAATTAAAAGCCAGTGAGTTATTAGTTTACGAAAACGAAGTGCAACTAATTAACTATTTAAGAGCAACTAATATTGAAGTCGGGTTATTGTTGAACTTCGGTAAAAAACCTGAGTACAAAAGAAAAATATTTACAAATGATTTAAAAAACCATTAATTTAATTTTTTACGATTTCTAAAATCTGTTCTAATCCGTTACAATCAGCTTTATCTGTTAAATCAGTGTTCTGAAGGATTATTTAATTACACCTAGCTCTTTTCCTACTTTTTCAAATGCTGCTAAAGCTTTATCTAAATGTGCTTTGGTGTGCGCTGCTGATAATTGTACACGAATACGCGCTTGACCCTTAGGAACAACAGGAAAGAAAAATCCAATGACATAAATACCTTCTTGCAATAACTTATCAGCAAACACTTGCGATAATTTTGCATCGTATAACATTACCGGTACAATGGCCGAATCACCTTCTTTAAATTCTAGTCCAATTTTACGTAAGCCAGTTTTAAAATAAGTAATGTTGCTTTCTAAAGTATCTCTTAATTCGGTTGTTTCGCTTAACATATCAAATACAGCAATACTAGCGCCAACTATAACTGGAGATAATGAGTTTGAAAACAAATAAGGACGAGAACGTTGTCTTAAAATTTCAATTACTTCTTTTTTACCAGTTGTAAATCCGCCCATCGCTCCACCTAAGGCTTTCCCTAATGTGCCGGTGATGATATCTACACGATTCATCACATTTTTTAGTTCAACAGTTCCACGACCAGTTTTACCAATAAATCCGCTTGCATGGCTTTCATCTACCATTACTAAAGCATTATATTTATCTGCTAAATCACAAATTTTATCTAAAGGCGCCACAAAACCATCCATACTAAATACACCATCTGTAACAATTATACGGTAACGTTGTGCTTGTGCTTTAATTAATTGTTCTTCTAAATCTGCCATGTCGCAATTTTTGTAACGGTAACGTTGCGCCTTACATAAACGCACACCATCAATAATAGAGGCATGATTTAATTCATCCGAAATAATTGCATCTTCTTCGCCAAATAATGGTTCAAATACTCCCCCATTAGCATCAAATGCTGCCGCGTATAAAATAGTATCTTCTTGACCTAAGAAATTTGCAATCTTTTTTTCTAAGGTTTTATGAATATCTTGAGTACCACAAATAAAGCGCACCGACGACATACCATATCCGTGAGAATCTAAAGCTGCTTTTGCCCCTTCAATTACTTTAGGATGAGATGACAACCCTAAATAGTTGTTTGCACAAAAAATAATTACCTCTTTTCCGTCGCTTACTTTAACAGCAGCGCCTTGAGGAGTAATAATCACTCGTTCTTTTTTGAATAGGCCGTTTTGTTCTATTTCATTTAATTGACTTTGTAAATGCTCTTGAAATTTTCCGTACATAATGCTAAATTTTGAGATACAAATTAAAGAATATTCACTGATTTTATAGATTTTTTAGCCTTAAATATTCGATAAATTGTAAAATTTCGTATATTTGACCTCCTAAACGCGCACGTGGCGTAATTGGTAGCCGCGCCAGACTTAGGATCTGGTCCGTGAGGGTGGGGGTTCGAGTCCCTTCGTGCGTACGAAAGCCTTTCAGAAATGAAAGGCTTTTTTGCTAATAACATATGAGATTAGTTGTACATTGCTTTTCCTCTTTTTTGGTATAAATAAGCCGTTGGCGTAACTAGTTTTAGGGTCAATTCAGGCCCACCTCTGGCAGCCGATACTCTAGTTAAATTCGATGTATTTACATCATAACTAAACCCTATGGCATATCTTTTAACTTCAACTAAAAAAGAAACAATCAGCGCATCCACATTTCTGTAATATACACCAACGCCTATAGAAGATCTTTTGATATTCCCTGTATATTTTGAGTCGTCTTTCATGTAATATTTAATCATTATCCCTGCAATAATTTCTTTTGAAGGCCCTTGAACTTGAACTAACCAACTTGGTGCTATTCCTACAAGAGAGTTAGGTATGCCAATTAAAAAATTTCCATGAAAAATGTATTTTCTAAATAATTTATCTCCCGATGATCTCATAAATCCCTGAACAGGTTCAAATAAGTGAAAGGATGAAATACCAATTTGTATTTTCAGTTGATTATTTGCCGCTATTGATTTTTCTCCTCTCGAATAATTCCACAATAATCCAGTTCCAAAATCAGGATACAAAACCCTTTGTTGTGAATACAGTTCTCCCGAAGCTATGTTTGGGTCATAGGTGTTTCCATTAAATTGATCTGGGTAAATAAACGGTGCTGTATTAACTTTCCTTTGAACGGCAGAAGTTTGAATTCCAAATGAAATGGAACTTACTTTATTTAACGGCAAAAACATTGCTAATGATAAGCTGGTTTGAAAAGTTCCTAATTTCCCAACACCGGCTTTATCATTATAAACAGATAACCCTCCGGCAAAACGACTAAATGATTTCTTAAATGTCATCGATCTTCTCGGGTCTACAGCGTCCCAATTTCCTGGTTTAAACTTTGATTCAAAAGAAAAACCATAAGAATTATAAGCTGTAGTTACACTTTTCCATTGATCTTTATAAACTAGGCTTGCTCTCATTGCATTGGTAGCTCCAGTTAGAGCTGGATTTACTAATGCTGGATTTTCATTAAATTGTGAATAATGAAAGTCTTGAGATAGTACCACGCAAAAAGTATTTAATACGAAAAGAAGTATGAGTAGTAATTTTTTCATTACAATAAATTTTTTAGATTATTTTATTAACGTAATATTTCCTTTTTTTGTAATGCTTCCTACATTTAGAATTTCGGCTTTAATATAGAAAACAAAAACCGCAGGATTTAAAGGAACACCTAAGTAGTTTCCATCCCAACAAAATGAAGGGTCTGATGAATCAAATACTTTTTCGCCCCATCTATCAAAAATAGCAATATAAAATGTTGTTGAACATTCGTCCCATCCTTGTAAACAAAACGCATCATTTAGCCCGTCTCCATTGGGAGTAAACGCATTTGGAGTTGAGTAATCAGCATTGCTTTTGCAATCAGATTCTACTATAACAAGTATACATTCATTAGATTCACAAGCACCATTTTTTGATTTAACGCAGTATTGTGTTGTGATGGATGGAGAAGCAATAGGGTTTGCACAAGTATTACAACTTAAATTAGTATTAGGTGTCCAGCTAATTGAATTTGTATTTCCTGATACACTTAAAGTTGTACTAGATCCTTTTGTTATTGTAACATCTGAACTGACACTTATAGTAGGAGTTTGAGTTACATTAACAGTAGTTGTTTTAGTAGAAGAACAATTATTAGTTGTACCAGTAACCGTGTAAACAGTAGTTGTAGTAGGCGACACATTTAATGAAGAAGAAGTGGCACCGGTATTCCAGCTATAA
>JAEUTR010000105.1 GCA_016787365.1 Bacteroidia bacterium | reverse complement strand
AAAAAACAGGAATTTAAGAATGCTCTTGATTTTCCTAATACCGCCCGCGATTATAAATTTAAAGAACTGTACAACAAAAGTAAAAATGAAGATGATATAATTAAAAAAACAGATGAAATTTTAGCCTGTACAGATTTTTATCACTATATATCAGAATTTCATGAACGTTCTACAATTAATAATAATACAACCATACAATCAATAATTTTTGATCCTGCCAACTATTCAGTCTATTTTGCTGCTAATACATCTTATGCCGGATGGAGTAAAAGAATACAATTTAATACTCAGACAGGAAAGGTTTCTTTATACAGAGAAGAAAATAAAAGACTGAGAGCTAAAGAAACTATTGATTTTATTAATCTACTCAAAACTGAAAAAAAAATTGAGGATGCTGAAGAAGTTAAACTTTATAAGGATAGCTTAAAATCAAAAGGAATAGAAAATTATAGGTCATTGACATTTCTTTTTAATTCGTTTTATAATATAGAAGAATACAAATTAGCAAGACTGGAAGCATTAAGATTAATTGAAAAATATCCTGATATAGTAACAGGATATTATTATGCCGGATTAACTTATGAAATGGAACAAAATTACAGCGAAGCTGTTTCGTGGTATCTTAAAGGAGAAAAAACTAATATTAATAATGAATACCGCCATTTACTGGGAAAAATGCATCTCGCATTTTCATATAAGGAAACTGGGGATCTCAGACAGGCAAAAATTTATGCTAATGAAGCTCTTCAGATTTATAAACAATATTACATTCCGGAAAATAGTGATGACTTTAACAGACTGGAAAAAATTCTTTCCGGAAGTAAGTGACTTATAAATATTTAATACGGCATCAGTTTCCCACTCCTGATTGTTTTTGCTGATGCCGGATGAACATCCGGCATCACATAAACTCTATAACCTGATTATTCTTGACTGGAAGAATGAAGAATCTTTTATCCGAAAAACATCGTCTGCACTGTGATTTATATGATTTTCCTGATTACTATGATTTTATTCACATTATCAGGTATTGCACAAAACTCCCCAGCTAGTCATTCTGAAGAACATCCGCAATCAGTCTCAGTCAGCTGACTGATGACTGAGCCGGAGAGAAGAATCTCTTAACCCGGGAAATGAAAGCCTGAATTATAAAATTACAAACTGACTGCTGCGAAATGAACGCATAAATTAACGAAATAACTCCCGACAATTAAACATTAAACTATTACATTAAAACATTGAACCCCTACGACGAAACATTGAGTTGTTACATTCATACAATGATATCGCGCATCGATACATTGACCATTTACATTCAAACATTGAACACTAACAGCTATGCAATGGGCAGTTACAATGAAACATTGAAATGTTACACTCAAACATTGGCACTGTACAATGACACAATGTCAGTTTACACTGACACATTGTCAAAAAACAGTGATACATTGAAGGCGAACAGTAAAACATTGGGCGTTTATATTAAAACAATGGCTACGTACAGCGACACATTTGTCGTTTACATTCAAACATTGAACACTAACAGTAATACATTGAGTGTAAAAAATAACAAATAATGCGAATAAAGCCCGAAAACGAGGTTTTTAGCCGGATAAATCCCGGGGCGCCTGCTGCCATCATCAGTCAGCCGATTGAGAAGTATTTTTATTACCTTTGCAGATGCTGTGATGAAACCCGGAAATAGAAATTCCTCTCCCCAAAAAAACAAAAAATAATAAACCGGATAATTGCATCTAAAAATTAAAGTTAGT
>JAEUTR010000075.1 GCA_016787365.1 Bacteroidia bacterium | reverse complement strand
TTTAGGAAAATCAAGATATTCATTATCGACTTCGATAGTTTTTGCATTTACATCTGATTCAAATAATAAATCATCACTTTTAATAAAAACAGGGAAGTCTTCATTAATTTTTGTGTAAGCAATTTTACATTTATCGTAACCTATAAATTCTTCTTTATGTGTTGTTAATTTATACTCAGTTTGTAATACCGTTTTAAATACTACATCCATAGCATACAAAACACGAGTTGTGATACGATGAGTGTATATTAAAATCATGATTTACTGATAGCTAATCGAACAATTTCTTCATACACATTTTTCCAGTCTACCCATTCAACAGCTGTTCCCATGGTATCGTTATGAAATATCGTAATTAATTCTCCGTTATATTTTTTTACTTCATCTATAATGGGTTTCGCAAAATTCGAAATTGTGTCGGGCGTAGCCTGATCTTTATATCTCAACGTGGTTTCGCTTAAACAAAATGGATGTATTTTTAATCCGGTTTCTAATTCGTCATCTAAATCATACCAATAAAATGGCATACAATAACTAGCTCTAAATCCATTAAATTGAGAATAACCCATAGAGTAATCATTAGTAATACCAAGTTCTAAAAGGGTAGCATACGTGTCAGGAAATTTTAACATTGAAAAATGTTGCCGAGAATTAAAGATATCTCGATGTGTAATTTTAGCCAAACGATTAATTTCAATTTTCACTTGATTCGCATTTCCATTTGAGCCAAATGACGGGTGAACTCCCGGAGATGCGTAATCAGACAAATGTTTTATTAATTGTTGAAATCCATAGTTATTAGATGGATGGTTTTTATCATTCATACCATAATCACCCAATAAAAAGAAATAAATCACTTTTAATTTATACTTTTTTTGAATTTCTAATTGATATGCATACGAATCAAATGGATCTTTTTCTTTGTTTAATAAAACCGCGGTTCTTTGTTTTAAATCTGCCTTGTCAATTTTTAATATTGATTTTAAATAACCACCAATAGAACGCATCACACCTTTTTCCTGATACTTATAAGCATTATCGATATCGATAGTGGAAATAAATGAATAGGGTTTATGTGTAACTATTAAGTTGGGGATTTTTTTTAATAGCAACTTTTCAAACTCCACAATCCACAAATTCACGAGTGGGATATTTAAAAAATCATATTGATAAGCTAAACTATTTTCGGCTTCATAACGATTAAACGCATCCGGCATAAAGGGTAAATACTCCTCGTATCTACTCACTAAATAAAATGATGCCGCAAATAAATCAAACGGTAATATACTATGGTAGGTTTTGAAAAAATATTTGAAATACGCTTCATGATTTTGCATTTGAATCGTTTGCTCCTTAATGCCAGATTCAAATAACAAGGTGTGTGCTACGATATGAAATTCACTCTCTACATCTTGATTAGTATATGAGAACTTATTTCCTTCATATGCTTTATAGTCATCAATATTATTAGTTAATGTAAACTCTAAACCCAAACAATCTTTTAAAATAAGATTGAACGTATATTTTACCCTTGGGGTAATTTTATGAGTATAAATAAAAATATGTGCGTTTGGATTCAAATGCTGTTTAGTCTTGCATAACAAATATAACTTAATGGAGTAAAACGCCCAGATAGAATGAAAATTGTTATTTATAAGGGATTGTTAATTAAAAATAATATCGAATCTCCACAGATTAACCT
>JAEUTR010000066.1 GCA_016787365.1 Bacteroidia bacterium | reverse complement strand
AAACCAAACAAGGAAATTCGGTTTACTTTTATGCCAAAGACAATACCATTCAAATAGACGATGCGGTGTATTTGAAAGTAAAATGGTATTAAACTATATTAACTTTTAGTTTTGGAATAAATGAATTGCATTTAAGGTAATTAATTGCAATGTCATATTCTAACAAAAAAAATACACATTCATTCAGATTTAGATAAGGCTGCTGAAGCTCAAGCTGAGTATGTGATTAACCAAGACCCAGTAGATAGAATTAGAGAAACCGTTCAATTAATTTTAAGAGTTTATTCAACTAAAGAAAAAAGTCAAGAATTAATAAGATTTATTTTGATAAGGAATGAATATTTTCACGGAGAGCCACCAAGAATTATTAAAATCATTGATTAGACATCAAGTTAATTTTTTATTAATTGTGGTTATGCTGTTATTTATTATGGATACAAAAGAACCACTGGAGATATGGATTTGTGGTTTGAACCAAGTAATGAGAACAAATTAAAAATAATTGAAGTACCTAAAGAATTTGATTTTGATAAAGATGGAATTAAACACATTACTCAACTTGATTTCACTAAGCATCTCGCTTTTCATTTTTGGGAAGAGTTGATTTTATCACCAACAAATTAAAACTGCACATCTTACGATTTTATCACCCTATCTTTAATTTTCACAGCAGGATTTCCCTGATAAATACTCCAAGGTTCTAAACGAGCGGTGGCTACGCTATTTACTGTTAATACAGCATGACTTCCAACTTTTACGCCCGGGCAAACCACACATTGTGCACCAATCCAGGCACCTTCTTCAATAGTAATGTTTCCAACTATCAAATCAAATGCTACTTTTTTATAGTGATGGTTACCACATAACAACATGGCACCTTGAGAAACACAGGAATTATCATGTAACACCACTAAACCTAAATTATCAATCCACACGCGCTCACCAATCCACACATGATTACCAACTCTTAAACGCCATGGATATTTAATATTTACAAATGGTTTTATAACAACCCCTTTTCCGATTTTTGCACCATACAACCTCAATAAAAAACGTTTGAAAGGCATGTTTGGAAAGGCCGAATTAAAAAATATGGCATTCAATATATACCAGGATACACGTTTAACCGAACTGCCACCTTTTTTGTACCAGTCGTTATTAAATTTTGATAAGTCTGTTTTTAACTGGGTTTCCATTAATGTATTGTATCGCAAGGGCAATTGGCCGCTTCACTGCCTAATAATTTAAGATCGTTTACAAAAGTGATCGTATCTCTGTCTTCTGCTACAAATTCATAACGAGCATCTTTCGTGTCTTTTGCCTGTAAATAATAAGTTCCATATGGTTTTTTATGCACGTCACTCAAGTCATAATTTACCTGAAAGTTGCGGATATTTACTTTAAATCCTTTATCAATCATCACCAAACATTTTAACTGACATTTTGCTTTTTCTCCTAATTGCAAATATTGATGTTGTAGTTCTAACATCTTTAACTCATTAGGGCTAGTACAACCTGTTTTATTAACTATGAAAAACAAAATGATACAACCGGGAATAAACCCGATTAAAAAAAGGCGAAGACGTTGTTTAAAGTTCATATCAGATATTAAATAATTAAGTTAGAGAAATATTGATATTATAATTTATTGAGTTATGATGTTCTTTTTTCATCCTGCTAATTCAATAACTTTTTTATTCAATACTTCTATAATTAGGTTTTACATGGCTGCCATTAATAAATTAATATCCTTGTGAGGTAAATTAAATGTTTCGCCCAAAAACTGATTAGTTAAAATTCCGTTATAAATATATACGCCATTTCTAACTCCTGAATCTTTTCTTACTAAACTATCAAAACCACCTTCATCACCCATATTCATTAATATTTGTTGAAAGATATTA
>JAEUTR010000040.1 GCA_016787365.1 Bacteroidia bacterium | reverse complement strand
TATCGGCGGTAAAGAAGCAAAACAGGGTTTACAAAAGCATATTGAAATTAGACCGCAATTTCCACATTTACATTCATGGCAATAAAGAATTGATTGTTCCCGGAGTTGAGAAAGATGGGCGGAAGTATTACAAGATTTATTACGAGCAGGAAAATTGACCTGTCAGGTTACTATTTTCACTTACAAAACATTAAATATCTGTTCTTTACAAAATTTTTAGGTAACCTGACAGGTCGGCGCTTTTTTCATTAAAAAAGAAAAAGCACCATTTCATTGATAAAAATCGCTATTTCGATAAAGCTCTCATTTTTAAAGAGTTTTAGTTTAACCTACTTCTCCTAATCTGAATAAAACGGGAAATTGAACAGTTTTTATCTCATCCATTTTCCAATAGGTTTTTAAGTTTTTGCTATACTCTAACAATGGATCCTCTCCTTTTTGCTTTTTATAATGCTTTAGTGCCGACCAGGTGCTCAAATAACCTATATATTGATCGAAAGACCATTGTAAACGCAATGAAAACTCCGGCACATTTAGTTCTTTAAAAGGAAACGGAATAGTGGCATAATGCTCGTCCACATACCTCCTTTCAGCATCCCAATATGGCCTTAGAGTCTTGTTGTAAAATATGTCCATTATTGCGTCAATTTCAGTTTCAACGAAATGCTGACCATAACCTAAAACAGCTATCAGTGCACCAGGTTTGGCTGTGCGACGGACTTCACTGTAAAACTTATCAAAATCGAACCAGTGAATGGCCTGAGCAACTGTGATTAAATCAAAACAATGTGACTCAAAACTGGTATGCTCTGCTGCCTGACACGAATAAAAAATGTTATCGGCTTTAAAAGCATTACTCAACTGATCATTACTAATATCTGTAGCAAATACCGAATCGAATTTTTCGGAGAGAACTCTGGCAACCTGACCATTTCCGGTACCTACATCCCAGGCCGAATCGATCTTACTGAGTTTTGAATACAAAAATTCAAACAAAGCATCGGGGTATGTTGGTCTGTATGCTGCGTACAGGTTAGAGTTACCTGAAAAATTGTCTTTCATTGATTGCTTAGATTTTAAAGTTCACAATAATATTTATTATTTAGGCTGTGAATTGAAACTTGTTTTTATTGCTTCAATTATTTTGGGTAAATTTTTATTAAGGTCAGCTTCAAGTTCATTGTAATTCTTTAAGTTATCACTTTTAACAGGAACAAACATTTTCATCGTATTAGAGTTAAGCACTTTAATTTCATAACCCCAAGCGGATTTGACACTATCAGCAAAGTCTTGAGAAGGTTCAATGTTACTTCCACTTAAAAATTTAGACATCACAATAAAGTCGTAATGCTCACGCTGCAAAATTCTCTTACATCCCTTTAGACCATAAACGCAATTGTAATAAGTGCCTTGTAATTTTTTATATGGAAAAGGTGGCACATAAAAGAGCGTGACATTTGACAAACCTTTATGCAATTTGGGAGTAAAATCGTAACCCATTAAACTATAATCATAACCACATTCTGTTGGCAAAACCAAAATACTTATCTTCTCATGCCCCGCTGAATCATTAATACTGACAATACTATCGACATTTAAACTATCTGATTTAATCTTGGTTAATTCTTGTTTGGATTCAATCGAATCTTTGAAATCACCTGCAGGTTTTGACGACTCGTTACATAACATTAACAATGCACATCCAAGCAGAATAG
>JAEUTR010000029.1 GCA_016787365.1 Bacteroidia bacterium | reverse complement strand
ATTACTATGCCAGAAGAAGAGATGGATAGAGAAACTTTAGCCCTTCATCAATTTAATCAATTTGTACAGCAAGACGAACGAGTTGAAAATATCTTATTACCAATTAGAGATGGCTTAATGGTAGTGAGGAAAAAATAATTTCAAAATAATATCCGATCTCAAAATAATTTTGTACCTTAACTTTTGTTGTAATCAAATAATTACAAAACAAAAATACAATCTAATAAAAATAGGTATTTATGGGCGAAACAAAATTCACTAAATGGAATGATGAGTTTTTAAAAACAATGAGTTTAAAAACTGATCCTTTAGGGGAAGCGGTTATTGCAGAAGTTATTGCAGACAATGATTTTGTAGCATTACGAAATTTGTTTACTCAGCTTGATTATAATAGTGAGTTGTCTGTAGATGCCAATTTACCAAAAGCAGTTGTTAATTATTTTAATGCCGAATTAAATTTACCACATTGGGCAGATGCACAAAAAATAAATTTAGCGCAATCGGTTTTTGCTACTTATTGCCCCGAAATATCATTACTATTAAATTTTAAATCTCTACCTCTTTGTTATGCCTGTAAAAATGGAGCCAAAGTTTTAGCTGCAACCGGGCGACTTTCCGAATCCGGACAAGATACATCAAGACTTATGCGCCGATTATTGGAAACTGCACAGATGGTGATTAATGTTATGTCTCCGGGAGGTTTACGTCCGGATGGAAAAGGAATTGTTACAGTAAAAAAAGTACGATTATATCATGCCGCAATCCGATATTTTTTATTAAACAAAAAATATAATCCAGGTGGCTGGGATGTTGAAGAATATGGAGAGCCTATAAATCAGGAAGAAATGGCCGGTACCTTAATGTCTTTTTCGGCATTAATTTTAGATGGCTTAGAGCAATTAGGAGTTGAACTTACCGATGAGGAAAAAGATGCCTATATCCATTGCTGGAATATTGTTGGTCATTTCATTGGAATCAGTCCCGAATTATATCCTACAAATTATAAAGAGGGTTGGGATTTGGGAATTGCAATCATTAAAAGAAATCAAAAAGAAGGAGAAGATGGAAAATTTCTGACATCCTCTTTGTTAACCTTCTCTTCCCAGTTTTTCAAATCTCGTTTCTTTGAACAAATGCCCCAGTACCTTATCGATTATTTTTTAAAAGACATTTCAAAAAAAATAAACGTAGACATTTTAAAATTATTGGGAGTTACTAAAAAGGTTTCTTTAAGAACAAGATTACTGGGCTGGTTTTTTTTAAAACTTATGCATTTTGGTCATAAATTTGAAGAGCGTTCTGCCTTTGCACAAAAGCTTATGAATAAATATTCGCTAAAATATATGCAAGCTTTAATTCATAATTATTTAAAGAATTACGATGTTGAATTTCACATTCCGGATTCTTTAAATGCCAGCTGGAAAATGAAATAATATGGGAGATATAAACTATTGGATAAATACAAAAGATTACTCAACCGCCCAGTTATTATGGAACGGCATTGGGTGTTTGTTTTGGGTAATAACATACGCTGCGCTTGTAAGAGAAATAGTGCGTAAAAAATTTGTTGAAATGCCTTTCTTTATTGCAATAGGAAATATTGCATGGGAATTTGTTTGGGGATTTTTTTATCATCCTGATACCGGCAAACTATTCGCATTATCTTATCAGGGAGCATTTTTTTTGGATGTTTTTATTTTTTATTTTGTTCTTAAATACGGTTACAAACAAATTCATATTCCTGAAATTCAGAAACATTTTAAATGGATTTCATTTGGACTACTTGCCATGTGGCTTCCATTAAATTATTTTTTCGTTAAACAAGGATTTGATACGTCAATTGGTGCAAATTCAGGATATATTTTAAATGTTATTATCTCTCTACTATACCCTTTACTGCTACTTCGCAGTGATGTAAAATATTTTTCCGAAACAGTTGCCTGGTGTAAATTTATTGGAACAGGATGTATATCCGTTTCCATGTTTTTAATTTATCCTCATAATTATCTTGTTCACACATTAGCTATTTCTTGTTTTGTGTTAGATTTGCTATACGCTATTCTTTTAAAAAGAAAACTAATACATGCAACCAGCTAAAACAGTTCACATTCAAAGTCACGAAAACAGAGTTAGAGCAATTAGTCGTGTATGCTCTGCTATTGCAATATTTTCCGTTTTCGACACGGTTATTTATTTTTTTCTGAAACTATATTCATTTGGTTTGTTAACCGGGTTTATAGGGCTGTTTTTTGGAGGTGTATATATTTTAAATAAAAAAGGATATTTTGCTCTTTCCCGAGCAAGTTTAATAGTCGCTACAAATTTAGGAGTACTCGTTTTTTCTATTTCATTAGGTTTTAAAAGTGGGATTTACTTATACTTGTTTGCTGCTCCTTTATTAACCTACATGCTTTATGATTATAAACAGAAGCTTCAGGTTTATATGTCGTATGCAAGCTATATCATAACTTTTATTTTAACCTTTTTCATTGATAAAATTTATGTTTTTGAGTTCCTTAATGTCAATGATCACATGTTAAGTCTACTATATATTATAAACATAAGTTTTAGTTTTATTCTTTGCTTTGTACTAATAAGTTATTTCTCGCATAACAACTCCAATTATACTGATTTACTCATTAATTCAAACAACATTATACATGAGCAAAAACATTTACTTGAAAAAGAAATAAAAATTAAAGACACCTTAAATGATGAATTAAATAATGCGCTAAACGATAAAGTATTGTTATTGTCCGAAATTCATCATCGTGTAAAAAACAATCTGGCTGTTGTTACAGCTTTAATAGAACTTCAAACCTTTTATGTAAAGGACGTAAAAACAATTCAGATACTAAAAGAAAGTCAAAACAGAATTAAATCCATTGCATTGCTTCACGAAAAATTGTATGAAAACAAATCTTTAAAAGAAGTGGATGTAACTTTATATACAAATGAGCTAATCCATTTTATAAAGCAATCGATTACCAATAAAGAAAAGGATATCAAAATCCATACTTATATTGATACAATAGATTTAGAAATGTCGAAAGCAATGCCCTTTGGACTGCTATTAAACGAATTAATTACCAATTCATATAAATATGCCTTTTCAGGAAAAGAAGAAGGAAATATATGGATAACCATTAAAGAACAAAAAAATGAATATGTTTTAGAATATAAAGACGATGGCATAGGATTTGATTATAATGATGAAGTTAAAAGCAATTCGCTTGGTTTAAATTTAATCGAATCCTTTTGCATACAATTAAATGGTAATTTTACATACAGACGTGGTACTAACGAAATGATATTTGAATTTACGTTCCCTGTTCTTAAAAAATAGACCTATGGTTAAAAAAATTCTGATTGTGGAAGATGATATGATTCTTTCGATGGTTAACAAACGTTATGTCGAGATTCTAGGTCATCAGGTAGTTCAATCTGTAAGAAACGGATTAGATGCCATTGCTGCTGTAAAAAAACATAACCCTGATCTTGTTTTAATGGATATTAGAATTGAAGGGGAAATGGATGGAATTGAAGCCATGCAGGAAATCAGAAAATTTTCGAACGTTCCTGTTGTATACTTAACCGGCAATTCCGAATCTACTACTAAAACAAGAGCCGAGCAAACTACCATGCTGGCATTTTGCATAAAACCCATTTCACTGGATGACCTAAAAGCTGTTTTAAACCAATTGGATTAAACACATATGTAATCTTCGCTAGAGATATTAATTATTTTAAAAGCAAAAACTTTCTTCGGTTTTTGCTTTTTTATTTAAAATAACTCCTGAAAATCAATATTGTCTGATTAAATCAAAAAAATAATCCTAAATATTGCCTGAATTTATTTTACATTAGTTGCGCAAAAAATTATTATGAAACTTATATACACGATTGTTTTAATTACTCTATCCTCATTGTTTTTAAATGCACAAACAAACGAGGAACTCTCAGTATCTTTTATTAAAAAATTAGAACATCAGCAATTTGATAGTTGCTACTCCATGTTTGATACAAGCAT
>JAEUTR010000724.1 GCA_016787365.1 Bacteroidia bacterium | reverse complement strand
TTCTTCATAAAAATCTCCGGCCGTATAATACATGATTGTGATATAGGCTATTTCTTTCACAAAGTCTCCATTTTCTTTATACTCCTTAACACAATTAGCATAAAGCGAAATCATATTGGATAAGGGTAATGTCTTTATTTGAAATCCTTTTAGTAATAAAAATCCTTTTACAACCGTAAATCCATTTTTTTCAAACTTAAAACGGGTGAATTTTTTCTCAAAGTACATCCAGAATACACCTGCAATAACAAATAATATATAAGCAGGTGGGTATTTATAACCTTGTCCTGAAAGTGAAACAAAACCTATCAGAAAAAACAAAACTGCTGCTATAACATGCCCGTTATTTTTTAAACTATAAATTAAAGCGTCGTTTACTACATTGTTAAGATTGGACTTATTTTGTTGCATTAATTTTTCGCGGCAATTTAATTGTATAGAACCGTCATCCAAAAATGTTTGATTTAGTATAATGGCGGTATGATTATATAATTCAGGAAGATTGACTTTAAACTCTTGAGGTTTTTCAAAAAATGTTTCTACAACTACACTAAAAAATTCATTAATGTTTACAGAACCATATTTTCTTAAAATGCTTGAATAGCCTTTTCGCATTCTACTAAATTCTCTAGCGGCGCAAGCTAACCAACGTTTAAAATAATGCTCAAAAAAATAATCTGTTTCATCGCCATTAATTCCATTAAATCTTAAGGCATGTCCAAATTCGTGCAAGCCTAAATTTATTTTATCATCTGGCGTTTGATTTCCTGAAACAAAATCTTTCCAACTAAAACACATAAAACCACCTAAATTGGTTTCACCCTTATGCATTTTACCAGTTTGAGGATTTTTATATTCGGAAGGATAAACTAATATCTGACTAAAGTGAGAATAATTCCAGGTATCTAATCCAAACGTTACCTGAACGGCAGCTGCAGCAATTTGTGTACTAATTAAAGGAGTAATTAAAAGGCCTTGTCGACCTGTAATAGATTTAGAATCAATAAAAGATTCTACTCGATTTACAAATCGGGTTTTATCGGAAGGATTGAGTTTTTGAAAATAAGAATGATTCTTATCTAAAAATGATTTTATATCAAAATACTCTCTAATAGAAATAGGTTTTGATTAAGTGAAAATTTCAATCACATATTTAGGAACAATTCCTAATGCTAATGTGAAGATCGTTGTTAAAGCTAATAATAACACATGAGAAGTTTCCATAGTTACTTCTTGCTCTCCATCTTCTTGTTTAAAGTACATTGCAATAATTACTTTGAAGTAATAATAAACACCCACAGCAGAAGTTAAAATGGCTAAAATGATTAACCATTTAAAAGTAGTACCAATCATTACTGAGAAGATAAAATACTTAGCAAAGAAACCAGCCGTAATTGGAATACCAGCTAATGATAACATCGCAATAACCATACAAACTGCCATAAATGGATGGCGTTTCCCTAAGCCATTAAACGCCTCGATATTCGCATTGCCTTTTGCTTTAGATATATTATATAAAACGGTAAATGCAGCAATTGAACCTACAGAATATGCTAACGAATAATATAAGATAGCACTTACACTTGTCATTCCTCTTTGGTTAGCTAAAATAGCCATTAACATAAATGCTGCATGACTAATGCTTGAATATGCTAACATGCGTTTTACACTTTGCTGTGTAGCTGCTGTAATATTTGAAATCACTAATGATAAAGCAATCACCACTGCTAATACCATGCTCCAAGATTCGTTTACACCACCAAATACGACTAAGAATAAACGCATAAATGCAGCGAATGCCGCTGTTTTTACGATTGTACTCATCAATGCTGTGATCACAGTAGGAGAACCTTCATAAACATCTGGTGCCCAGAAGTGGAATGGAGCAGCGCTTACTTTAAATAACATCGCAATTAAAACCATTAATACCCCTGCATAAAAGAATGCCGGTAAATCTCCTTGAGCGTGAGAAATAAATGAACGAATTGCCATTAAATCAAAACTTCCAGTTGCACCATAAATTAAGGCGATACCAAATAATAAGAAACCAGAAGCAAATGAGCCCATGATTAAATATTTGAATCCAGCCTCATTTGATGCTAAATCTCTTTTGCGACTAGCTGCTAATACATACATCGGGATAGAAAGAATTTCAATACCTAAGAACAAGGTAGTCATGTTACTGAAACCAGTTAACATAATAGCGCCTACTAATGCAAATAATACTAATGCAAAATGATCGGTGACATGGTCTTGCTCAAAATAATCGTTAGCTAAAATAAACCAAAAGAAAGCGGTCACTAAAATTACACCGCTAAATGCTAATGCCACGTTGTCAAAACGCATCATGTTAGCAAACATTTCGATATTGGTATTATTATTCCATTCCATGAAATTAGTAACATAAGCTGCTAAAATTCCAATTAGTACTAATGGATACAATAGTTTTTTGAATTTAAAAATTTCGGCCAACATGGCTAAAACCCCTAATCCGCTAATTATAAAAAGACCTTTCATATTATTATTTACGATTTTATTATTTACGATTTACGATTGAAAAATTGTCAATTGTAAATCAATTAAATTGTCAGTTATGTTTTTATTTAATGTAAGTTAAAATTGCTTTTGTTCCTTCTTCTGCTAAATCATTTAATGGTTTTGGATATACACCAAATGTAATGATGGCAAAACAAATAATATACAATACCCATTTATCAGTACTCACTAATGAACCAAATGCAATAGCTGAATCTCTTTTCTCACCTAACATAATTGCTTGGTAACTACGCAACATATACACGGCACCTAAAATAACGGTTAACCCGGCAAATGCTGCAACCCATGCTCCGTATTGATACACACCATTGATTAATAAAAACTCACCAACGAAACCGTTAGTTAATGGTAATGCAACAGAGCCTAACATCACAATTAAAAATAAAACAGCGAAGTTGCCATTCATGTTTCTAATACCACCTAGTTTTCCCATCTCACGTGTTCCTGTATGACGCATTAAAATATCAGCGATTAAGAATAAACCTACCACGTTAACACCGTGCGCTAACATTTGCATCACTGCTCCTTGAATACCTTGTTGGTTAGCCGATAAAATACCTGCTGCAATTAATCCAACGTGAGCAATAGATGAATAAGCAATTAATCGTTTGTAATCTTTTTGAACAATCGCAATACATGATGCATAGAAAATACCAAATACAGATAAGCCAATTGCTAGCCATCCCCATTCTGCCAATGCTAAAGGAGTAACTGGCATTAACCATTTAATTAATCCAAATGTACCCATCTTTAACATGATACCTGATAACAACATGGTACCTTGTGTTGGAGCATTTACATACGTATCAGGTTGCCAAGTGTGTAAAGGAAAGATTGGCATTTTAATTCCGAATGCCAAAAAGATACACCAGAATACTACTGATTGTTGTTGTAAGTTTAAAGATTTACCAGCTTCATATAAATCTGTTACTGCCCATGATTTAATTCCTGTTTCAAATCCAGTGTGGTTATATAAATACACTAACCCAACTAACATAAATAAAGAACCAAATAATGTGTAAACGAAAAACTTGAAAGTGATACGTCCGCGATTTTCTCCACCCCATAATAAACAGATAAAGTAAATTGGAATTAAAGCTAATTCCCAGAACACATAAAACAAGAAGCCATCGTTAGCTGTAAACACACCTACTAATGCCATTTGCATTAATAAGATTAATCCGTAAAACGAATTTGGTTTTTCGTATGACGTATTAAATGATGATAAAATAATTAATGGCACCAAGAATGTGGTTAATAATACCATTAACATCGATAATGCATCAACACTCACAGCGAAGTGAATCCCTAAAGATTCAACCCATGGGCAGTTTAACATCAAATCAGCACTTGCAGGGTTGTGTTTAAATTGAAACAACACTACCAGTGATAAAATAAATTCTACAACAGATAAACCTAAAGCAACTGTTCTACTCGTGTTTCCCTTTGTAAAAAACACCAATAAGCTTGCTATAAGAGGTACAATGATTAATAATCCAACTAACATATCTTTTTATTATTTACTATTTAATACTACTTGATGAATGTGAAAAATAAAATGGCGATAATTCCTAATACCATTCCGAAAATATAAAATCCAATGTGACCTGTTTGTACTTTGCGAACTAATGAGCTCACGCCAGTTACAGCACTTCCAACACCGTTTACAATTCCATCCACTACTTGTAAATCTAAAAACTTATAGAATACTTCAGAAAGTAAATCTAATGGTTTACGAATAACTGCTTCATAAATTTCATCTACATAATATTTATTGTAAATTAATTTTTTGATTCCCGTTAATTTTTCATCTTTTGCTTCAGGTAAAATATTATTTTTAATATAAACCATGTATGCAAAGAAGATAGTTGCTAAGGCTGCTGCTGTTGCAATGAACATTAACGTCCACTCTTTAGTATGATTTAAAATACTAGGATTTTTGTGAACAATGATTGGATCTAAATGATGGTGGAACCAATTGGTTGTACCCCAAAATTCTGGTAAACCTAACACGCCACCAAATATTGATAATATTGCTAAAACAATCAATGGAATTGTCATCGTACTTGGAGACTCATGTAAATGATGTTCTTGCTCATGAGTTCCTCTGAATTTACCGAAGAATGTTAAGAATAATAAACGAAACATATAAAATGCCGTAAGAATTGAAGCTACTTGACCAAAGAACCATAAAGTTGGACTATGCTCATAAGTATGTGCTAAAATTTCATCTTTTGAAAAGAAACCTGATAATAAAGGGAATCCACTAATAGCAAGAGTACCAATAGCCATTACTTTTCCTGTGATTGGTAAATGTTTCCATAAACCACCCATTTTGCGTATATCTTGTTCGCCACCCATCGCATGAATTACAGAACCAGCTCCTAAGAATAATAAGGCTTTAAAAAATGCATGAGTGGTTACGTGAAATACAGATGAACTGTAAGCACCAACTCCTAAACCTAAAAACATTAACCCTAATTGTGATACCGTTGAGTAAGCTAATACTTTTTTAATGTCGTTTTGAAATAAACCAATAGTTGCAGCAAATAATGCTGTTGCTACACCAACTACCGCTACTACATGAGAAGCTTCTGCAGACATGGAGTAGAATACATTTGAACGAACTATCATGTAAATACCAGCTGTAACCATAGTAGCTGCATGGATTAATGCAGACACTGGAGTTGGACCAGCCATCGCATCTGGCAACCAAGTATATAAAGGTAATTGCGCTGATTTACCCATCGCACCAATAAATAATAATAAAGCAATCGCTGTAACAGTTCCTTCGTTACCGCTAGATGCAATAGAGAAAACTTGATCGTAAGAGATACTTCCGAATGTAACAAAGATTAAAATGATTCCCATTAAGAAACCTAAATCACCCACACGATTCATAATAAATGCTTTTTTAGCGGCATTATTATAAGCTGTGTTTTTGAACCAGAAACCAATTAATAAGTAAGAGCATAAACCTACACCTTCCCAACCTACAAACATAATTAGGTAGTTGTTACCTAATACTAATAACAACATAAAGAATACGAATAGATTTAAATACGTGAAGAAACGTGCAAAGCCTTCGTCATCGTGCATATAACCCATTGAGTAAATATGGATTAAGAAACCGATACCAGTAATGATTAATAAAAACCAAGATGATAATGGATCTACTAAAAACTCGAAAGGAATTTTTAACGTATCTGAGTTTATCCAAGAGAATAAAGGAACGATTTGAGATTTAACCTCAGAATGTTCTAATTCCATAAATATGAGCAACGATACTACAAACGATGCTAATACAGCTAAGCTAGCTATCCAACCAGATAAGCTTTTGCTGATTTTTTTACCAAAAAATCCGTTTATTATAAAACCTAATAAAGGGAATAATGGAATAAGGGCTACTAATTTAATCATATACTTAGTTCTTTAATCTGCTTAATAAATCAATATCAATTGTTTTGAAATTACGGTACACCATCGATAAAATAGCTAAACCTACTGCAACCTCAGCCGCAGCAACCGCCATAATAAAGAATAC
>JAEUTR010000706.1 GCA_016787365.1 Bacteroidia bacterium | reverse complement strand
GGATATTTCAAATCTGCCCTGTGTAACTGAAGAACCAAAGCCACCACCTATGGGATTAATACTAATACCGGCAGTATAGGTTCTGATCGAATTATTTTTAATTCTTGACCATTTTGAGGAGGATAAATAATAATTTGCACTAGCTATAATAAGTCCATAATCACAGGAATCAACAATATTGTTTTCGAATACAAAATCTTTTGTTGAAAAAGTACTACAGTAAGTCTCAATTGAAGAACAATAAACTGCAAAATTCAGATTTTTAAACGTACAGTTTTTAATTGTAGCTGAAATGCCGTTTGACTGAAACTGATAATGCAACCCAACCCGTGAATCATAGGAACTGCCACCTTTGAAAAAGCAGGAATCAAATGTCGTTTCATTTACACATGAAATTTTAATACCATCAAATGGGCCATATACTGATTCATAACTGTATTTTGGAACAATGGTTAACTTTGAAAAGATCATCGGTGTTATAAAAACATCGTCCAGCCATGTTAAGCTTATCTTAACATCATTTGGATTTCCGGTTTCCGAAGTAAATTCTATAGAGCCCACATAAGTAACACTATTATTTTGTTCATATCCCCAGCCGGTAAGATAGGTTCCTGGCCTATATAAAAAACGGACATTTCCTGAAGATCCAACGGCAGAAAGGCTTGAAATAGCAGCTCCATAACTTAAAAAATCAGGGTAGTTACCCCCAATAGTATAATCCCCCTTCATTGGAATACTAAATTGCTTGGTTAAACTGTCATCTGCAAAATTAATTTCATGATGAGTGGTGTTAAGATTTTCAAACCAAACTTTTAACTTATATACTTTTCCATTAGGAGCATAAAAAGGATTTGTAAATGTATAAGTTAAGGAATCATTTAAATATAAGGTACCATACCATTTTTCTATAACTTCAGGCTGATTATTAACCTGATAATGAATCCTTAATGAATCTATTGTCCCCCTATATTTATAAGTATTGGTATCTGTTAGCTGAGGATATGTGTAAAATATAGATGCTGTGATGATATTATTTGCACCTGAGGTAAAAGAAGAAGTTTGTATGCTTTTTAAAACTAAAGATTTATTAGTCAAATCCATAGTTGTATCTGGAGCTGTTTCGTATGCCCCCGGATTTGGAGTCAAAGCATTCCTTAATTTATTTTGCTGATCAATTAATACAGAAGCAATAGGAATTGCTCGTCCATCCAATGCATGATTGGTATAATGCAGATCCAATGTATCATTTACATACTGTGGATTTGCTACCATGGAATGGATTTCAAGTCCTGTTGATGCAGAATACGTGCTTAAACTGGTTGTTGTATATACACCGCTATTGTAATATTTAATTAAAATTGTACCGGTTGTGTACAAAACATTATAATCAGATTTAGTTCCTAAAAGTGTACCAATATATAATGGTATTGAACCTTTTGAGGAGATAATATTATTCTTGACAGTATTTGCCCGTCCGGATACTAATGCAGAATACGCTACACTTGTCTGTGGCAAATGAAGCGTATTATATAAAATAGAAACGCTATCACAACTACTCGAAATACAACCTTGAGTATAGGCTGAACCAATCACAACATTGTTTTCAACACTTGGATTCCCAATGCGATTTCCGTATTTTGTACCCAATACTATCCCCGTTTCAAAAGTACCTCTAATTTTATTTCTAGAAATTTTGAAATGATCCTGGGGATAAACAATTCTTATGGCAAAAATATTACTAGTTACATTTGTTATTGATCTGTAAAAGGAATTCGAATCAATTACAAGAGAATCAACATTTAAAATATCAATTGCGTTTGTTGTTGGTTTATAAAACACATTCCCTTTTATAAGTATATTTTTCGGATACTGAGATCCAAAAGCATGATTATAACTGATAAAATTATTAGGCGCATCGCTAAAGTAATTATTAACAAAGCTTACATTCTCATGATATTTAGTTGAACTAACTGTTGACGTTTTAAATATGTTATTTTCAAATAAAACAGTTTTAGTGTTTAAGCCAATTGTAAGTATATTGGCTTTAAAGGTTATTTTTTTGAAAAACAAACCTGATACATCTGAAAAAGATAAATTTGTTTGATCAAAAATAACAGCGCTGTTATTTCCGTTAGCCGATTCGAAAGTAATTGAATTTTGTAATGTATTACCGGATATATTTCCAAGACTAATGTTATTCATTGGATAACTGTATACTCCCGGATTAAATTTAAAAGTTACTGAACCACACACTCCATAATTGTCAAGTGCACTTACAACAGCAGATAACGATCCATAATCAGCTCCAATTCCTCCTACCGTGTAAATACCGTTTAATTTAGGGCTTCCTATATTCATTTTTAGAGTATCATTTCCTCCAAATGCATCAACATTTCCATTTGGTAACAGCGTATTAACTGATAAAATATAATTAGCACCTGTTACCAACGTAGTGTTTCCAATACTAACTAGTGAAGTTGTTCCCGCCGCCAAGCTACCAGACCAATTATAATCAGGTTGAGCTAAACCATTTATACTCCATTTAATTTTTACAGTATTTAATACATTACTTCCATAATTTTTAAGGTTAACAGTTACAGGACTACTGCTGTTAGCACAAAATGACCCTGAGTTTTGAATGTTTAATATTCCGGCATCATCATTTACAGGAGTCGAATTAAATTCATAAGCTCCAATATCTGGCGTAGATGCATTTCTTAAAATATCATCTGCATCATAAGTCGCAATGCTATTTGATTCCCCAAGGTTATCAATATTATGATCATTAACAATATGAAAATCATGTGCACCTGCAAATGAAGGCTTAAAGAAAACAGAATTCCGATCCTGATAATATAGATTTTGCCAATTAGATTTTGTAGCAACATAAACACCGGGTTTACTGGTAAACACTACGGTATCACTTTTACAGTACAATACGTTATTATTAAACATATTAGGATTATTTGCTCCATTAAACGTATTATCTCTAAAGCCTATACATACACCACCACCATTATTACACAAAATATTATTTTTAATTACTTGTTGCGAAAGAATACCATCTATAAATAATGGAGTTGCTCCAACCCCTAAAGAAAAAGCCGATGAATGTGAAATTGTATTGTGGAAAATTTTAATATGAGGTGTATTTGTAATCGTAAGATAAGCTGAATCAATTATATTATTATAAAACTGTTGTTCAAATCCAGGCCCATTACAATCAGTAAAACGAGGACCAACCTTTCTGTACTTATTATTATAAACATATAACTCACGGTTTGATCCAATAATTTGACATGTATTATATACCGATGTGGATGAAATATTATTAAACACATTATTTGCAATAACCACCGAGTCAAGAGCCTCTAGTTTAAGATAGCCGTTATCAGGAAACATATTATTCACGATTTTATATCCCCGAGGATGAGGATTTATCGTATTTTGATTATAAATGGAAATACCTGTATTGCCAACAAAAAGGTTATTATTAAAAGTCATATTTCCAGAGGCCATTGTAGAGTTGATAATCCTAATTGATCCACTAATAGTACTTGTCATTTGTTGCTTAAACACACAATTGGAAACAGAAATGTTATTGAGAGCGTTCCCTATCATTTCAATAGACGGACTATTATATATTGTATAATGGTAAAATGTGAGTGATTTGAATGCCAGATTTCGAGTGTTATTAAGACTTAAATAAAGTAAGGTATCTGTAATAATTACAAGTGAACTATCAAGGCTCGCGCTTTGAAATGTTACCTTATTAATTAAAGACGAACCAATAATACTATTTATAGTAAGATTACTATTGTATATACCATTTCTGATATTATATATAACCGGACCGCATACACCAAAACAATTCAAGCTATCCACTGCTTGCTTTAAACTATTATAATTTGGTGAAGAACCTCCAATTGTATAAATACCTGAAAGCCTTGTTCGGATGCCTTTTGTAATTAATGTATCGTTTATAGCAGATATATCAGGGACACCATTTGGATTAGATGTGTAAAATTTAAACTGATTTTTACGGCCACCTGATACATTAACAGAGCCAATGGTAACTATTGTCGAATCTCCAGAAGTTAAATTCCCTGACCAGTTATAGGATGGCTGAATATTGTTATTTAACTTATAGTTTATCGAAACAGACGTTAAATTATTAGCCCCATAATTTCTCAATACTACTGATATGGAATTATTTCCTGAACACAATACACTATCCATTGGCTTAACAAATCGGGTGATTCCAGCGTCATTGTTTACCAAATTAAATTCATAGGCTCCAATATCAGGGTTTGTAATGCTTCTTGCATTTCCATCAATATCAGTTGTAATATTTGTAAACGTTAATGCTGTTCCATTCGCATCAATATCACCAATCAATTTATATGTAGAATCGTTTATAAAAAAGCTAGGCTCATTAAAAGAATTTTGATCAAGACTGGTGACAGATTTCCAATTCGTAAAACTAGAAACAGGATTAGACTGATAAAATCCAAACTGGTTACCTTCAGAATAATACTTATTATTTGATGCTGTTAACAATGCAGATATATTACAATCAAGCATTCTACCATTACCTTTATTTTCAATAATGTTATTTTTTAAAGAAACCTTAGAATTAATATAAAAGACATAATTTAAATTCAACACATTAGTCCTGATAGTATTGTTATAAATTTCTGCTCCTGAAGATTCGGCCAAATACATTACATAATCGCTATCCATATCTTTACTTATAAAGAAATTATTATGAACTTTGACCATGCTTCCTATCCCTGTATTCATAACTCTTGCCTTAAACGCATCAACCTTGTTTCTTCTTATTATAACGGTACTTCCAATAATCGAAAAAATTTCTTTAGGCATTAAATTTGTGCTCTTTATAATATTATCTTCAATGATATTATTATCCTCAGAAGATGGAACATTAGTATATAATATGGATCCGCCAGATTGTTCATAAAATAAGTTCCCTTTTATTAATGTTGAATTGCTATTAATACCTTGTGTAATAGCAACTCCTACAGGACCATACACATAATTATTTTTAAACTGGAAGTTGATTCTATATAGATTAATTGCGTCTATAAAAACAGCTCGATGCGAATAACTGTTAGGAAATATTTGACAATTATTAATTGTTACTAAGGAATTAGAGGAAACTGCCGCAGGAGTTATAAGAATTAATTGAGCATGAAAAGAGGAATTAGAAGTTATTACTTGCTTAAAAGTTAATTTGGAAAGTATAACATTACCAATATTATTCAAT
>JAEUTR010000696.1 GCA_016787365.1 Bacteroidia bacterium | reverse complement strand
CTTAGTAAACTTAATAGTTTAAAATAGATGCTGATGTTTTTTGAAATTTTCGTAAAATTCCATTTGCCAAACGATGATATCGAGTGATTTATCTTAGTATCAAGATGGATTAATTCAAAACGATTTTTAAGATCTGATTTTAATAATATTTCAGTGGCAATAGATGGCCCCATATAAGGAGGAGGTAGTTTTCCTAATATTAATACTTTGGGTTTATTCATTTTCGGGAGTATTAATAAAGGATTTTGGTAATGATATAAAGCAAATGACACTATAAATTATGTACAACATTGGCGCATAAAGGGTAGGGCAAGTACTAACAGAGTACATAAATAAAATCATGAATGTACCAAGGGTTAAAAATGTTTCGTTGGATGCTAAATATCTCATTCGTCTGAAAATATTTAATAAGATGGTTAAATAGGTTATAAGGCCAAAGAAGCCTGTATAAAATAAAATCCTAACAAAATCATTATGAGAACCTGTTCCAACGTACGGATAAGTATTCATTATTTTTAATGGCATTCCAAATAGTTGTGCAGGAACTGAAAATTCAGAATATTCTTCTATCATTTTTTTCCATCTACCTACGCGACCATGTAATAAACGTTCGTTCTCTTTTTTTACTTCGTAAACGGCAATATCAGTTTGAATTAAAGGAGTAATTTTTTCTTCGATAGTACTTGCTCCAAAAAAATAACCTAAAGAACCAATGGTTACAATTAAAATAACACCGGCGGTTTTATTTGTTTTTAAATTGTATAAAATAAACAATAACAGTATCACTATAAATACTCCATAACTTGCTGTATGACTAATTTTAAATAAACAGGCCAGTGATAAAACAATGGCTATTATAATATTTCTGTTCATTTTTAAAATAGATTTACTGTTTTTGTTTCTCAAATAAAAATAACACATAATTAAAAAGCCCAGCGACATATATATGGCATAATTCATAACATCTCCGTAACTCCCTTGAATTCGTTCTAATCCGCGCGTCTTTAAAACTTTGACGGGGTTCACGAAAATTTCAAATAAGAAAATGGCTACCACAAAAAGCGATGAGTAAATAAATGTTTGAAGTATTCCATCTAAATCCCTTCTAGACCTAATTAAGAGTCGTAAAAAGAAAAAGAGGTATATCGGCATTGTTAGTTTTAAAAAGTATTCAAAAAATGTTTTGGATAAGGGATCGTATAAAAACATAAAAAAAAGCGAGATTAACATTAACAGCCCCCAAATGCCATATAGCAAATCAAATACAGAATAATCTTTTTTGCGATAATTGATAAGTGCAATTACACACAAAATAGGAGTCGCTATTCCTACAAAATAAAGTGGTGATAAAACAGGAGAAATGTTTTTTAAATAATAAAAATTGTCAACAATTGGTCTTATTAATACTAATACCACAAACCATTTTAAATACCATGGCAAAGATCCTATCCAATGTTTCCAATCTTTATATTCCATTGTTATTAGGTTATACTATCTAATATTTTTTGAGCAATAGCATCATATGATAATCTTTTTGAATTATGAGATACTAATTTTTCTCTGCTAAATTTTTGTTGAGTTAATGTGTTTACAGCTTTTTCAATGGTTTCAGGAAGTGTATCTTTTTGAAAAAACCAACCATTATTTTCATTTTCTATTAAGTGGTTTACACTTGGTTTATTTTCTAAGATTACCGGCAAGCCTGTTCCCATTGCTTCCTGAATGGATATGGCCGCTTTTAACCAAATACCGGTATCGGCAGCGCAATATAATTTTCTTATTTCTTTTGCATTAAGAAATGGAAAGAATTTAAATTTATCAGGAGCACTTTGTTTTGCAATAAACGATTTTAGTTCTGTTTCATAAGTATCACCTAAAAATCCAACAAGAATATAACTGACGTTTAATCCTTTATCGTTTAACGAACTAATAAGTTCAATAATTTGTTCTAAGTTTTTTCGTTTATTAATTCGTGTTGATGTAATTATGACTATTTCGTTATCCTTAAAACCTAATTTTTGTCTGGCAGTTTGTCTATCTTGCTCATTAAAAAAATATTCATCTGGATCAAATCCTAAATTCAACATTACTTTTTTAGTTTCAAATTCAGCTATATCTTTTGAATTTAAAAAACCATGAAAAAGATCATTAGTTTCAGGAATATTTAAAACCAATTTATCCCCATATTTTATAGCTTTTCTATATAAGGGATGTTTGATAGTAGAATATCCTACTTCGTGAATAAATGTTTTAAATTTTTGACTAAAGGTACCTCGATCTAAATATTCCTTTGCATCGCCATAAACAGAAATAATTTTCACTTTTTTGTGAAATTTATTGTTTAGCAAAGGCATTGGAAACATTTTTGCTACACCTAAAAGTATCAATACATCCGGCTCAAATTCATTCACCGATTTTTTTAAACCAAATGGCAATGCTTTTGATTTATAGGACAATGATGATAATCTTAAGATTTCGTAATTATATTTTGGATCTAAGGTTAAACCGGTTTGGTAATTTAATTTATTAATGCTTCCTCCTAAATTTACACTGGCGGCAGATGTAAAAACTTTCACCGTATGCCCAAGCCTAGCATAAGCTTTTGCTAAATGTACTTCCTGATAACCAATTTCAGGCATATAATGCGCCGATACAATTCCTATTCTCATTATTTTGAATAAAACTCT
>JAEUTR010000693.1 GCA_016787365.1 Bacteroidia bacterium | reverse complement strand
AAACCAATAAATTTGTTATTAAAGGAGATTACAAATCATTATTGCAATTAATGCTAAATGTTGAAACACATTATAACTATACGGCAAAGGTTGTTTCGGCTAAGTTTCATAGCGTAAAAGATTTACAAACAAAACAAACTAATTTATATTTAACACTAATAACCCAATCGTTCAGACAACATGAAAAAACCAATTAAATACATTTTTTTAATTTTTGGTATTGGCTTATTTATAGCCTGTACTAAAGATTTTATTGAAAAGGATATTAAGAATGATAAGGTAACTATTATTGCCCCGGTTGATAATTTAAGTACACCAAATAATACCATTACATTTTGGTGGGATGCACTGGAAGGTGCCGAGAAATATAATTTACAAATAGTAAAGCCCAGTTTCGATTCCATTTCGCAATTGCTTGTAGATACAAATATTACGGGTGATAAGTTTGTTTATGTTTTTACACCCGGAAAATATCAATGGAGAATAAAAGCAATTAATGGAGGAGGGAGTACGGTTTATACAACACGGTCATTAAAGATTGATACAACCAGTAATTTACAGTATGTTCAGGTGAATCCGGTTGCACCCATAGCTAATTTTAAAACAAATTCCAAAACAGTTGTATTTTCATGGAATGCTTTATTGGCAGCTAATTCATATAATTTAATTATTTCGGATTTAAACGGACAGATTGCAAGTTTTAATACTTCAAATACCAGTTACCAATATACATTTACAAATACAGGTGTTTTTTCTTGGAAAATACAAGCGCAAAATTCATTTAGTTATTCGCAATTCAGCACTCTACGATATTTGAAGATAGATCAAACGGCACCATCTATTCCTATATTAAACTTACCTGCTAACAATTCATTAATTGTTCAGGATTCAATGTATTTAAAATGGACCAGAGGTTCAAATGATGTGATGTATGATAGTTTATTTATCAGTACAGATTCTTTTTCATCTCAAATTCGAAATATTTCCGTGTCAGCAAAATTAATACAGATTAATAGTATATCTCCGGGCTTATCAACCAATAATTTTTATTTCTGGAGATTAAAGTCAATTGATTCTGCTGGAAACATATCCAACTATAGTAATATCCGTAAGTTTAAATTAATTCCCTAGTAGTGAGTAAAAAAGCTAAACTATATCTTTTAATAATGATTAACCTGCTAGCTTGGGGCTACGTTGGTTATAGGATATATACAGCTTTACAAGGAGATGACGATTTGGATATGAATTTTCAAAAAACGGAGATAAAAAAAATAGAAGAAGCCAAAAAAGAAGACAGTTTATTTTTATCGTTAAATTATCCCGATCCTTTTTTAAAGGGAGGTAATTTTTCAAAAGAACGTAAATCAGGTTCAAAACAATCAAACAACCAAATATTAAATTCACAATCTAAAACACCTGTACTACAATTAAAGCCAAAAGCACCCGAGCCAGCTCCTGTAACTTTGGATGTAAGGTATATAGGTTTGGTGAAAAACAATGACAAAGGAACCACAACAGCCATGATAACAATTAATGGTAAATCTTATTTTGTTAAGCAAAATGATATTATCGAAAGCCTTCTCATTCAGGAAATATCACCTAATACTTTAAAGATAAAAAAAGGGAAAGAGCTACTTGTAATTACCAAGTAATATTGTGGTAAATGATAGTTACTTGATATAGTAATTGCCCGTTTATTTCTCTTAAAATTCTCTATAAATAAAAAAATCAAGATTTTGCTCTGTGTTTGGTCACAAATATTCTGACTATCATTCATTTGAGAGGCTTATGCCTTTTAAATTTCCATTTTACATTAAATAAATATTAAGCCTAAGTTCTAAAATTGTAATCATTATCTATTTTTATAATACTCAAACCGCATCTCAATAAAATCTTATTAACAAAATCATATTTTTAAGTTTGTAAGATTGATTTTTATTATCTGATATCTTTTAAATAACGGTTTGTTTTTATTTAAAATAATGATTTTTTTG
>JAEUTR010000681.1 GCA_016787365.1 Bacteroidia bacterium | reverse complement strand
TTGTATCTACCTGCTCGGAAGATGAACATCAAGCTAACAGAAGAACGGAATTCCTTATTACGAAGTTTTAAAGGATACTAAACTATAAGCAATAATCTTACTTAATCAAAAAATCCCTTCCAAACTTGGAAGGGATTTTTTGTTGGAAAAGATTTGAATATATAAATCAGACTTACTAAAAACTAACAGGATAGTTTTAAAGGACTCTTGCTGTTTATGTAATTTTAAAGTTAAATTATTGCATCCAATAAGTAAGTTTCTATGTCTATTTATTATCCCCAGATAATATTTCTAAAAAACATCAAATCGAACGGGCTCTATCTGAAGAAAGGTTAATGAAATATTTTAAAACAGTCGTGTGCTTCAAAAAATTAAAAATTATTTATATGAAATTTTTTTATTTATGTATTTTGTTTATCTCATTTACAAAAATATATTCACAAAATATTTTAATTAGTACCGGAGGTACTGTAAATGTAGTAGGTGGTGAATTTTTTTATGATGCAGGAGGTGCTGCAGGAAATGATGGAAATACAAGTTATACGATAACTTTGGCGCCAGCTGTTTCGGGAGAAAAAGTTTGTTTAGATTTTACATCATTTAAAACTATGTTTAGCGCATCTGCTGAAGATCCTTTATATATATATGATGGGCCAACTGCTACAGGCTTAAATATTGGAAAATTAATGGGCGATTATTCTATAAAAACAGGTAATGGAACTACTCCATATGGAGTTGGAAGAGGTCTTGCAAATAGCGCGGACGTTAATAATATTTTTAAACCAACCCTTTTTTCGGCAACTAACTCAACAGGATGTTTAACATTGGTGTTTCAAAACAACTCTTCATCTCAAAACTTTGGGTGGGTAGCAAATGTATTAACATATAAAGATTTAGGTATCCCGGGATGTTCAATAAATTTAACGGCAAGTACTAACACAATTTGTTCAGGGCAAAATGCTGTTTTAACAACCACAGGAAATTTAGTCGCCTCGGCATTAAATAATAATTTTAATGGTTCTTTAGGGACCGGTTGGGTTGGGACACCATCAGCAACAATTGTTACAAATGTCTGCGCATCTCCAAGCTTGGATGGATCTCAATATTTGTGGATGCAAAATTCAGCAGTTCCAAGATCTCTTGAAAGTCTTGCAATGGATGTATCCACTGGCGGAACTATTAGTTTTGAATACCGTCAAGCAAAATTTAATTCAGATCCTTCTCCATGTGAAGCCCCTGATATTTTAATGAGCGGAACAACTAATGAAGGAATTTTTGTGCAATATTCAACAAATAATGGAGTAACATGGAATACATTTAAATATTTATTCAGTAACTCATTATATTCTAATTCGGGAACAGCTGACGCTTATAATAATGGATGCGGCGATTATGTAACAAGATGGACAAAAATGACTTATCCAATTCCAACAGCTGCTAAAACAACTAGTACAAAATTTAGATGGATTCAACCAGCAGGAACTAGTGCAAGTACAGATAATTGGGGCTTAGATAATGTCATTATTGGTTCACCAAAAACTTTTACAATAACCCTAAAAGATTTAACAAACAACAGTGTTTTAATTACATCTACTCTATCCCCACTATCTTTTACCGTAAATCCAACGGCTACTAATGTTTATGAAGCAATTATAACTGATGGAGTAACATCCTGTACAAGTACACAAACTATTACTGTTTCTGGAGGAGCAAGTCCTGTAACATCTTTTTCTTACACAAATCCATACTGTGCTAACGGAACAATTGCAAATCCAACTTTAGCAGCCGGTTTTACAACAGGAGGAACTTTTTCATCTACGCCTACAGGATTAAGTATAAACTCTTCATCAGGAATTGTGGCTTTGTCATCTAGTACAACAGGCACATATGTTGTAACATATACAGTTCCTGCAAGTGGTTGTGGGGTTGCAACAAATAGTACTGCTTCGATTATTATCAACCCTACACCAAGCCTAACCGTAAATAGTGCAACCATCTGTTCTGGAAGTACAACAACATTAACAGCTACAGGAGCAACTACTTATAGTTGGAATACAGGAGCAACTACTAGTACAATTGCTACAGTCCCAATATCAACAACTAATTACACAATAACAGGAACAACAAATGGATGTTCATCATCAAAAACCACAACTATAAACGTAACTGCACAGCCAACTATAACTATAAATACAGCTACTATTTGTTCCGGAGCTAATGCTATATTAAATCCTACAGGAGCTACTACTTATAGCTGGAATACCGGTGCCACTTCTTCTTCATTAAATGTGTCGCCTACTACAACTACTGTTTACACGGTTACGGGTACAACTAATAATTGTTCTTCTACTAAAACAACTACCGTTAATGTAACTCAAACTCCTACTATTTCTGCTTCTAGTGCTACTATTTGTTCAGGTGGAACCGCTACTTTAACAGCTAGTGGTGGAGCTTCTTATACTTGGAGTCCTGGTGCTTCTACTAAT
>JAEUTR010000680.1 GCA_016787365.1 Bacteroidia bacterium | reverse complement strand
TCCGCTCCAACTATAGGTGACTCCGGATAACGGTCCGCCTGTTAGCGTCGAAATGGTATTCGTACAATTTATTACACTCGACAATGCCGTCGCTGTGGGTGAAGTCGTGTTCGTAGTAACACTAGTAACTGCCGTATTCGTACAACCATTTGCACCTCTAACTGTTAACGTGTAGCTTCCTGCAACTGTTGCAACTGCATTTTGAGAATTAGTTCCGCCACTAAATCCCGGGCCAGACCATGTATAAGTTAATGCTGCCGGACCTCCATTTAAAGCTACGGTTGAAGTTGAACATGTTATTGAACCTGTTGAAGATGCTGTTGGACTTGGTAAAGAGGTATTCGTTCCAACTGTTGTAACAGCCGTATTTGTACAGCCGTTTGTTCCGGTTACGGCTAATGTATAGTTTCCTGTTGCGGTTGCTATTACATTTTGTGTGTTTACTCCGCCGCTAAATCCAGGACCAGACCATGTATACGTTAACGCTGCTGGGCCTCCATTTAAAGCTACCGTTGATGTTGAACATGTTATTGAGCCTGCTGAAGATGCTGTTGGACTCGGTAACACAGTGTTTTGAGAAATTGCTTGTGAACCTGTTGTTCTGCAACCATTGCTTGTATTGGTAATCGTATAATTAAATGTTCCGCCTTGATTAATATTAATTGTTGCGGTTCCTGCACCGCCTGTTATTCCCGTGCCGCTCCAGTTGTAGCTTACGGGTGTGGTAGTAGTTGACGCAATAATTTGAGCTGTTGTTGTTGTACAATTTAAAGAACTAGTTGCTGATGTGGATGCAGTAACTACACTTGTATTTTGTGCAATAGCCAAAGTGCCCGTTGTACTACAACCGGTACTTGTATTGGTTACTGTATAATTATATGTTCCTGGAGAGTTTACTGACGCTGACGCTGTTGTCGCTCCGCCAGTTACACTTGGGCCAGACCAATTGTATGTAACCGGAGTTGACGTTGTAGAAACAATAGCCTGAACGGTTGTTGTTGTGCAATTTAATGTATTAGATGCCGAAGCCGTAACGGTTGGAGGAATACCTCCTGAACCGATATTATAAGTTGCTGTTGAACTACATCCTCCCGGGTTAATAACTACAGTATAAACTCCTGCGCCAGATACAGCTGTTGCGGACGCTGTTGGAGACGTAACCGTTGAACCTCCCGGGCCGGTCCATGAATATGTAGGTGAACTTGCTGATGTTGTTGCCGTTAAAATAGTGGATGTAATTCCACAAGCTAATGTTGGAGAAGTTATAGCAGCCGTTGGAGGTGGAGAAGCCACAATACTACTTAATACAATATTTTGAAACTGAAGAACTCCATATTTTGAAATATTTGGTGGACCATTCCTGTATAATAAATTAATCGTTTTTACTTGAGCAGCTCCCGGGTTAATTGTAATACTAGCAGTAGCACAATTACATGTATTATTTGTTATTTTTCCAGTAATGATTCTGGTATTACCTACTATACTGGTATTTGCGGCTGCCGGGCAGCCGGAATAATTGATATTGGTAGGATTAATAGCTGTTGCAGATTGATCAGTAGCGCTAATTACAACCTGATCATTGTAATAAGACGAATTATCGCCACTCCAAATAGCCTCATTAATATCATAAATACTAAATGTTACAGGTCCGCATACTGGGGTTGAAAACGTAATAGCAACATTAATTTGTGCGGTCCATGCAGAAGTACCACCTCTCATTTCCAATAATAATCCATTATTAGGTGTTCCTCCACAAAATCCGCTACCACTAATTTGCGTTGTACTTCCATACGAATATCCAATTTGTCCTCCACCTGTTGTTGCAGTAACAATAGCCGACATATTTCCTGTAGTGTAATTTCGTGGCCCTGCACCAGTTCCTGCACCAAAACCGGACCAATTAAACGTTTGTGAAAAAGTGTTTGTGAAAACAAAACAAAGCAATAAGATTAAGCTATTTTTAAAAGTACTCATAAGTCGTTGTCTATAATATACAAGCATTAAAGTTAAACATCCTTGCTATTAACATATAGAGTGCTACCCCCTTCTTACTAATAAAAAATTATTACATTTGATGTATTATGCTATAATCATGATTAGGTATATAAACCTCATTTTCTTTTTTTGTGTATTGTGTCATTTTAAAAATACGGCACAATATAGTGATGATATAACTCGCAGAATAAAAGATGTTAAAGAGGCATCGTATTATGATTCTCTTAGTCTTTTTAACGTTGGGAGAGAGACAATTATAAAGGCTTCCCAAAACGAAAAAGACAGAAGAGCGATCGCAGAAGTTTATTTACATTATGGCAGCTATTTTTATTACACCCGAAATATTAGCCGCGCAAAATTTTATTTAATTAAATGTATTAGAGAGGCTGAAAAATCTCACAATTTCCATATAAAAACACTGGCTAATATTCGGTTAATTTTTATGGATCACGAAACCGGACTTAATGATAATGCTGAAAAAGATCTTAAGGTTTTATTAGAAGAAATAAAAAAAATAAAAGATTACGGAAACACCTGTGAGATTTTAAATCTAATGGGTATAATGAAAGAAGAAAATAATCAGCCGCAAGAAGCAGCAAAATTATATATGGAAGGATTGGTTATTTCCGAATCACATTCTATTAATCACTATACCGCAGTTTTTAGAAATAATTTAGCGCTCATTAAACTTTACACTGATCAAACGGACGAAGCTTTAATGGATTTTGAAAAAGCTTTAGAGCATGCTAAAAAAGAAAACGACAGAAATTTGGCAAATCATATTCAAATAAATATATGTTTAATATATATTGCCAAAAACAAAGTAAAAGATGCTTTATTACTTTTTGAAGAAGTTATTAATTATGCCCGTGTAAATAACCATCCAAGAGAATTAGCTGCTGCATTTATAAATTTAGGCTCTGCATTTAACACATACGAGAAAAAAGAAGAAGCGCTTTCTTATACAGATTCTGCAATAGCTGTTTTAGAACACCATGCTTTAGATATTGAACTAACAAAAGCTTATTTAGAGAAAACCGAAGTTTTAATAAATTTAAACAGAATTAATGATGCTAGAAAATCGTTGGGCCTAGCAAAAAAATTAGCAGATAAAACAGGTAGTTTAGAAGATAAAGCGGCCTGTTTTTTGCTTTTATACCGAGCAGAAAAAGAAGAGAAAAATTACCAACTAGCATTAGAGAATTTTTTAGAATATAGAAAAATAAAAGACAGTACCGAAAAAACAGTTAATGGAAAAATTATTCAGGAACTTCAACTCAAGTATAATGTACAGAAAAAAGAAATAGAGTTAGAAAAGGAAAAATCAAAATACTTATTACTCGAAAAAAAACATCAGGACGAACGTTTTTTTAAATGGCTAACAATTGGCGTTTCTTTAATGATTTTAATTTTGGTTATTAGTTTTTTATATTATAAATACTCCTTAAAAATTAGAGAAAAGCAAGAATCTTTTAGTCGCCAGTTAATTGAAAATATTGAAGAAGACAGATTAAGAATATCCATGGATTTGCATGATGACATTGGTCAATCTTTATCAATCATTAAATCGAAAATTAATGTTTCAAAAGATAATATCAACGATAAAAGTCTGGAAAATGAGTTATCCAGAGTTATTGAACAAACAAGAGAAATCTCCAGAAACTTATATCCTTCTTATCTTGAAAAAATAGGTCTTGTTCGTTCGATTGCTCGTTTAATGGAAAATATTCAATCCTCAACACATTTAGAATGTAGTTTTGAGGTAACCGAAACAGTAGATAAACTTCCTATTAATACTAAAACTCATTTATATCGCATTCTTCAGGAATGTACCAATAATACGATTAAACACGCTCAGGCATCCGCTTTAAAAATATCTATCACCGAAAAAAACAATGAGTTTGTACTTATTTATCAAGATAATGGCCTTGGGTTAACTACCAAACAAAAAAATGGTTTGGGCTTGCTATCTATTAAAGAAAGAACAAAAATTATTAACGGAAACGTGAGTTTTGAGGATAAGTTAAATAAAAGTTTTAAATTAACGCTTAAATTCAATGTCTAATACAACACAAATAAAAACGCTTCTAATTGCTGATGATCATCCGATCTTTAGAAAAGGATTAATTGATTTATTGCAAAGCTCTTTTCCGAAAGTAAAAATTATTGAATGTCATAATGGAGCAGAAGCAACAGAAGGTATTTTAAAATTAAACCCAGAGATTGCAATTTTAGATATCAATATGCCTGAGGCAAACGGATTAGATGTTTGCAAACATGTATTAAAAGAACAATCTAAAACCAAAATCATTATCCTTACCATGTACAGAGAAAAGGAAATGATTAAAAATGCCATGCTATCAGGTGCTTCCGGTTATATTTTGAAAGATAATGCCGTTGACGAAATTATGGACTGCATCAATACAGTATTTAAAGGAGAAAATTATATAGGCACAGCAATTCTTCCTCATCATACTGAATTAAGCTTAGAGGATAAAAAGAAACAACAATTGGTAGACGGATTAAAAAATTTAAGTCAGGCAGAATTAAAAACATTAAAACTTGTAAGTCAAAATAAAACATCCAAAGAAATTTCCGAACTATTATTTTTATCAGAAAAAACAATTGAAAATTATCGTTCCCGAATTTGTCAAAAATTAGAATTACCCCCACGCAATAACAGCTTAGTTATCTGGATTAGTGAAAACAAAGAATTACTTTCTTATATAAGTGAGTTTTAAATCTACTATGAGTTCTATCTCCGATTAATGTATATATTACATTAAATTTTTTCTTTTTTAGGTTAAATTTATTTCTCCTAACCTTTAGTTTAATATTGATTTCTTAGTACACATTTAATGATAAAATTAAGTGCGTAAAATAATTTAGCGACATGAAAACTCTATGTGCTTTATTATTCATTTCATTAAATGTTATTTGTCAAACTGTTACACGCGGACCTTATTTACAGCAGGCTACTCCAAACAGTATTATTATAAAATGGAAAACCAGTAGTGCTACTAATACAAAAGTAAATTTCGGTACCTCAGTATCCAATTTAAATTCTTTCGCAACAAATACTGTTTCTTCAACCAATCACGAAATTAAAATCACCGGTTTACTGCCATACACTAAATATTATTATACTGTTGGTACTACAACATCAACCTTAGTTGCTGCTTCGTCTGATGTGTTCTTTAGAACAATGCCAAATTATGGACAAAAAGGAGATTACCGATTTTGGGTTGTTGGTGATGCCGGAACAGGAGGCAATAGTCAAAGAGATACAAGAAGTTCTTTTTTAAATTATAACGGCACACGAAACATTGATGGTTGGATTTGGTTGGGCGACAATGCCTATGACGGAGGTTTCGACAGTGAGTACCAGTCTAATGTGTTTTCCAATAATACCTTTGAAGCTCCTTTAAAAAATATTGTTGTTTGGCCTGCGGTTGGTAATCATGATTATAATCATAACATTCCCTTTTCCCCTTCTCCTGCATATTTTGATATTTTTTCTCTTCCATCCAATGGAGAATGCGGCGGTGTAGCATCAGGAACAGAAAAATATTACTCCT
>JAEUTR010000586.1 GCA_016787365.1 Bacteroidia bacterium | reverse complement strand
TTTAGTTTTATTAAATCTGCTTTTTCGCCAGAAAATAATTCATCAACAGATTCATTAAAAAGTTTTGTCCACTGATGAAAATCCTTCATTGATAGTGGTGTTTTTGAATGAATTTCAAAATGCTTGTCCATTGGGTTACCACTATAACTTCCAGTATAAAACACAACGTTTTCCCAAAACTTATACATTATTTCTAAATGTTTATCCCAATGAAAATCATCTTTAAAAAAATGACTAATAGTTATATCCTTTTTTACTTTTTCGTAAAAAAGATTAACCAATTTTTCAATATCTTTTTTGTTTAAAATATCTTTTTTCATTTTACAAATCCTTTCTTTTAAATTTTAATAGAGAAATCCAAAACGGAATGATAATCCACAGTAACAAAATAAAAAATGCTATAACTATACCTAAAGACGTGCCAAAAAAATCTTTAAAAATTGCTCCTGTATAGCCCATCATTGCAGAAACATCCAAGTGTAATAAAATTAATATTCTAGCTAAATCAATAGGGTTAAACGCAGTGACAGCAACCATCAATTTTTCAATTGGATAATCCGCAAACTGAAATAAAATAAATAAAATAAGACCATCAAAAAGCAATGCAAAAAACAACCAAAGCATGATGGCTATACCTATTCCTTTGGCCTTATCTCTTGTAATAATTGAACTTAAAAATGCAATAGCAACAAATACAGTTGTAATAAAAAAACCAACTAATAACATCATCAATCCAACATCAGATGGAGCATAAAACAAAATTGGTATTCCAGTTCCAATAAAAAATGATAGTAATAAAGATGCACTTAACCCAAAAAACAAACTCCACCAAATTTTACTTCGTTTTATTGGTTGACTTAACAGTAACTCAATGAACTCTGAACTATTATAAATATAAATAGTTGAAAATACAACGGAAACCAACGGAACGGTTAAGAGTATGACATTTAAAAGTGTTAATAATCCTTTTGTGCTATTGTCTTCTAAACTAAATACACTCCACGATAATATTGATAAAATTATTGTGTATACTAAAACAATTTTATTTTTAAGTATATCTAAAACAATAAATTTTATAATTCTATTCATTGTTTCTGTCTTTTAAAATTTTGGCAATCGCTTTTGAAATTCGTTCTTCTCCTGTTGATGATTTTAAATCATCTATTGTTTTGTGGAATTGTACAACGCCATCTTGCATAAAAATAATTTGAGTAATTAAATCATCCAACTCACTTAATAAATGTGATGTAATTAATATTAATTTTCCTTTTTGTTTTTCAGTTATAATTTTTTCTTTTAAAATTTCAGATGCCAATGGATCAAGTCCAGCTGTTGGTTCATCTAGTATTAATACATCGGGATTAAATAAAAAAGCTAGTGTAGCACTTACTTTTTGAGTTGTGCCACCAGATAGTGTACTCATTCTTTTATTAAATAAATCTTTTAGTTTAAATTGATGTAATAAATCTTCATCTAATTCTTCCTCAGATTTTCTAATTTCTTTAATCATTTCTAAAATTTGACCAATAGTCATATTATCAGGGTATCTCCCAATCTGAGGCATATAGCCTATATGTTTTCTGTATTCAAAGTTTTTTGAAATGTATTCTTCTTTAAATTTTATTGTCCCTTCGGAAGGGATAACCATCCCTAAAATACTTTTAATCAAAGTGGTTTTACCACAACCATTTGGCCCGATAAGCGCAATGCATTCGCCTTGCTTACAGGATAGGTTAACACTATTTAAAACTTTGAGTTTACCAAAGTTTTT